>NZ_LZZL01000011.1:0-97847 GCF_002006495.1 Clostridium sp. BL-8 | reverse complement strand
AAGAATAAGTCATAGTATCATCTAACCATAGCTTGTAAAAATCATTTCCTATATCATAATGAAATTCTATGTTCTTCTTACTGTTTTTAATGTTATTTGTAGCTATCTTTAACAAACTTGAATATTTATCACTATTACTTAAAAAGCTTTCTTTATTGTTATATAAAGACTCAATAACCTTTTGAACACTTCCTTCAATATCTATCTTATTGGTCATATAAGCTTCACCAAAAGTCAAAGAAGGGTCCTTAATAATATCTGCTTTAGGTATAGGTTCATTAAAAATTATTTTAAATTGAACTTCTCCTTTTCCATAAATTTCTGAGCTACCATCCCAAAGTTTCAGTTCAAATGTATCTGAAAATAAATTTTTGAACAATGTTTTGTAAAATACTTTGTCAATTATCATGACATTCATCTCCTTTTTCCGTGTTTAAATATTATTATCAAATCTATATAAATTTTACTAATAATCTTATGTAAAAAATTAATATATATTGCAATTAAAAATTCTTATTTGGATTATATTCACCTATTCAAAAATAGCAATATTATTGAATATACTCCAAATAACATTCATAATTGAAGATATGAACTTTGTTTGTCTAATTCAGTATATATGATTACATTATGTGTTGCTTGGACTATGTTCACAGAGTTGCACAATATTCATAATATCAAAAGAATAATATGAATGGCGATTTACTGAAATCTCTAGATGGTAAGCTATTCCCTATTTCTGTTATCAAATACCATTATGAAAAGAATGAACCGTTATTGTTTTTACCGCCATATAGTCCAGAAATGAATTTAATAGAGGAGTTATGGGGATCTAAAATAATTTATGATGTTTTTAAACCTTCTAATAGTTAAACTTAAGTATAAAATTATTGTGACAACCCTATATTTAAGTTTAACTATTAGTTTTATAAATGTAAAACAGTTATTACTTATGTTAATATAAGTATAGATTATATTAAACTATACAAGGAGATTTATTATGAACTTTGAACAAATGGAATATATTAAAGAAATTGTTAATACAAAATCAATCTCTCTCGCAGCGCAAAATCTTCATATTTCTCAATCAGCTATAAGCCAATCGCTATTCCAATTAGAAAAAGAATTAGAAGTAAAATTATTTAAAAGATCTCGAATGGGAACTATACCTACCGAGGACGGTAGAAATATTATTAGAAAAGCTCTAGAAATTGTAAGAAAAGTGGAAGAAATAAAAACAGAATCTCAGATTATAAATTCTTCATTAAAAGGAGAATTAAAAATTGCCTTTTCTCCAAGTGCATTAGCAGGATTTCTGCCATATGCTCTATCATCATTTAAACGAGACTTTCCTCAAATTAAGATAAATCTTATTGAAACTTATCGTAATACAATTATTGAGAAAATTAATAATAATATTATTGATTTAGGATTTATACCTGTTAATAAACATGCAAAAAAAGAAGCGTTAGCTAATGTTAATTTTAAATACTTAGACTATGGAGGCGAAATGAAAATCATACTTTCTAAAAATTCTCCATTAGCTTATGGTGACGCAGTAAGCATTGAAGATTTATTAAATTATCCAATTGTCATATACTCTAGTGAATTTTGTGAAAAGCTGCTTAAGCCTTTAAAAAAGAAGAATATGTCTATAAATGTTTTGTTCACAACCACAAACTCTGAGCTTATAAAAAAAACTGTAGCTGAAGGATTAGCATTTAGCATACTTCCTAGTTCAATGCTAAGAGATGATCCTTATGTAGAAAGTCAAAGAATTATCCCTATTTCATTAATTGATCGCGAATTTGATTCTGACTTTAAATTTGCTTGTATATATTCTAAAAAAAGCGGTAATAAAAGAATAGTAGATAACTTTTTAAATTATCTATTATAAATTACATAAAGACATATATAAATTTGCCACCATTCTGACACAATTGCTCACTATAATAAACTTATAAGATTGATAAAACTTTTTTTCATAAATATTTACCCTATAAATATAAAAAAGCAACATTCATATTCCCCTATGAATGTTGCTTTTTCTTTAATTTTTCAAATTTAGTATTGTAGCTAATCTGAGGAAAATCACTAATATTTTATGCCTGAATTTTTATATGAGAAAATGTCTTAAATTCAAACAAACCTTTATCAGTTAATTTAATTTCCGGAATAACCGGAAGAGTTAAAAAAGATAGAGTTAAAAATGGATTAAACTCCTTTTCAAATCCTATTTTATTTAAAGCTTTATTCAAATCATAAAGCTCCTCTTGAACTTTTAAATAACCATTTTCAGACATTAATCCTCCTATTGCAAGGGGTAATGATGCTACAACTTCTTTACCTGAAACAATTGCAATTCCTCCATTCATCTTTTTTATATGATCTACTGCTAATAGCATTTCTTCATCAGAGTTTCCAATAACAACAATGTTATGAGAGTCGTGAGCTACTGTTGTTGCAATGGCTCCACTTTTTATACCGAACCCTTTAACAATACCTAGCCCAATATTTCCTGTTGAATGATGTCTTTCTACTACAGCTATTTTTAACTGATCCTTTGAAATAGACGTACTAAAATATCCATTATTTATATCCGCTTTTTCGATTTTATGATATGTCATCAGACTATTAGGAACAATTTCTATTACATTACATAATTCTGAAGATATTGGTATTTCCAAATCGCTTTTTCTAAGTTCTTTCATATTTATCATAGGTAATTTTGAAGCTAATTCTATATTATTTTCACTTCCTTTAATTATTTCATTATTTACTTCTCCATTCTCTACAATACATTTCCCTCTCTTTATAACTTTATTAACTAGAATACTATGCAAATCATCTAATATTAATAAGTCAGCCTGATATCCAGGTGCAATTGCTCCTAAACTACGAAGTCCGAAAAACTCCGCTGCATTAATAGTTGCCATTTGAATTGCTGTAATAGGATCAAGTCCTTCTTTTATAGCAAGTCTTACATTATGATCCACACTTCCTTCATTAATCAAATCATCAAGTAATTTATCATCTGTAACCAACATACATCGCCTTGAATTTATGGGAGTAATAACTGGCAGAAGTGACTTTAAATCCTTAGCAGCTGTACCTTCTCTAATCATTAAATACATACCTAATTCCAAACGATCTTTTGCATCTTGTACATTAGCACATTCATGATCTGCATAAATTCCTGCCGATGCGTATATATTTAATTCTTCTTTACTAAGTCCAGCAGCATGTCCATCTACAATGCCTCCATTTATATTAGCATTAATAAGCTTTTTAAGCATTTCTTCATTTAGGTTAGCTACAGATGGAAAATCCATAACTTCTGCAAGACCTAATACCCTTGAATGTGAGTAAAAAGGCTCTAAATCCTCTGCATCTAATCTTGCTCCACTACTTTCAAATGAAGTTACCGGAACACAAGAAGGAAGCATAATAAACACATCGATAGGTAACTTTTCTGATGAGTTTAACATAAAATTAATCCCTTCTGTCCCCGCAACATTAGCAATTTCATGTGGATCTGCCATTACTGTAGTAACTCCATGCTTAATTAATACCTTTGACAATTCATTTGGTGTAAGCATTGTACTTTCAATATGCATATGACCGTCAATAAATCCAGGAACTATAAACTTACCATGTGCTTCTATAACTTCTTCGCCCTCATACTCTCCAATACCTGCTATATACCCATCTACAATAGCCACATCACCTTCTGTAATGCTGCCAGTAAAAACATTCACTATCTTTCCATTTTTTATAACAACCTCTGCTTTTATTTCCTTCTTTGCTACCTTAATTCTTTTCTTTAAAAAAGACATATTATTTTTCATAAACTACACTCCTTGCTACAAATACAAATTTATTTTTTAATAAAAAAATCCTGATTACGAAGAAAAATGAATAACCAATTTTCTTCGTAATCAGGATTTTGTGGTTCCTGGTAGAGACCTTCAAACCATATTATTGAAGTTATACGAACAACTTTTCTATTAATTTTATATCATTATAGCTTAGTATAAACGTCCTGTCAATTTAAATTAACAAATTTAAATCTAATTAATTATTTAAAAAAACAAATCTTTGGAAAGTAGCTTTTAGGGATTAACCACTCAAGAACCCTCACATTATTAATATCCTTATAGAAAAATTTATTTACTATAGAATTCAAAATGCAGTAACTATTTTATCATTTTTATCACCTATTTTTTATATGTTTCAATATTTTCAGATTAATATCAAAAAAGAGTTATAAGAAAATCTTATAACTCTCAAAATAATCACAAACTATCTTCTATTATTTTGTTGTTTTCTAGCTCTTCTACAATCAGGACATCTTACTGGTTCGTTGTCAAATCCTTTTTCTTTGTAGAATTCTTGTTCTCCAGTTGTGAAAACAAATTCATTTCCGCAATCTTTACATACTAAAGTCTTATCTTCCATATTAACTTCCTCCTTCTAAATTAAAGATTAATATATCGATTCATATAATTCTCTAAAAGGAGAAATGCATAATATCTATAAAAAACCTTTTTTATTACAAAACTTATTATAACAGCTTTTCTTTTAAATATCAATCTTTTATTTTAATTTTTATTAATATTTATATTTCTGCTAATTAGCTTTTTAATATTTATAATTTATGAATGGTTAAATCATAAAAAAAGGCTGTAAGATAACTCTTAATATAATACATAATAAATAGTATTTTAAACATTCATAAATTTATTGTAGTATACACTATATTGAGCCTAAAGTATAGTGTTTTTATATGGAAATGCTACAAACTAGCGTTATAAATAAATTTCAAAGATATTATAGCAAAACATAATACTTAAAATTCATTCAGTATTCCTTGCTCATTCTCAATTAATTTTTTTGTGTATATTTACATAACAAAAGGGTGCTCCTTTATGCATTATTACATTAGAGCACCCTTTTAGTAGATCACTACATATTTTAAACATAGCACCAAAACTTATTCATTTAAATCAGTATAAACTCCACTTTTAGAGTAAATAGTCCATTCGCAGATATTTGTCACATGGTCTCCTATTCTCTCCAGATACTTTATTACGAATAGAAGGTTTATTCCTTTTTCAGTTAAGCTTTCATCTAGTTTTATATCGTTAACAAAGCCTGTGAATAAAGATTTATAGCAAGCATCTATCTCATCATCTTTTTCGCAGATTTTATAGGCCATTTCATCATCATTCTCAATATATGCATTTATGGCTAACTCTATCATCATTCTCACTTTTTTCTCCATTTCCCATAGAGTTTCTAAGTTCTTTGAAAAATTATTAACCTTGCCGCCCATCCTTTTGGTTATTTTGCATATATCAACTGCATGATCAGCCATTCTTTCTAAATCCGTAACTATCTTTGATGCAGTCATAACTTTTCTTAAATCCGTTGCAAGCGGCTGCTCTGCTGCAATAAATTTGATGCATAGCTCTTCTATTGTCTTTTGCAATTCATCAACCTTATCATCACTTTTAATTATATTATTAGCTATTTTTATATCATAGTTCTTTAAACTTAACATGCTTTCATATATTTGTTTCTCTACCAGGTTAGCCATAATTACCAATTGCCTATTGATATTCTTTACCCTAATATCCTGTGATCCTCTCGTCATTGTTTTTCTCTCCTCTTTTTACCACTTATTATGTACTGTATTTATTTTTTAGAAATTCAACCTATATTTCCACTTTCACTTTATATTCTTGTATTTAAACCGCTTTTATATTCCTATTTCATGTATATATATTGTAATTTGCACTATATATTTTTCTTATCTTACATTATTGTCATCGCGCAGTCAAGAACTATATAAAAACAAAAGATGCCCTTTATAAAAGGACATCTTCGTTTATTACAAGAAATTTATGTTTTACTCGTTTAAATCCACATAAACTCCAGTCTTTGAAAAAATAGTCCATTCGCATATATTAGTTACATGATCTCCTATTCTTTCTAGATATTTTATTACAAATAACAATTGTGTTCCTTTTTGAATTAAATTTTCATCTACTTTAATTGCATTTATTAAACTTGTAAATAATGATTTATAGAATGCATCTATCTCATCATCACTCTCACAAATCTTATAGGCCAGTTCATTATCTTCATTAATGTATGCCTCTATAGCAGATTTAGTCATCATTCGTACTTTCTTATCCATTTCCCATAATTCTGATGAACTTCCTTCTAATGACTCTATCTCTCCACCTATTCTCTTTGTTATCTTACAAATATCAACTGCATGATCTGCCATTCTTTCTAGATCTGTAACTATCTTTGAAGCAGTGAATACTCTTCGTAAATCTGTTGCAAGCGGCTGCTCTGTTGCAATAAACTTAATGCATTCTTCTTCTATTCTTTTTTGCATTTCATCAACTTTATCATCATCTTTGATGATTTGATCAGCTTTTTCTAAGTCATAATTCTTTAAAGTAAGCAGACTTTCACATATTTGCTTTTCTACTAAACTGGCCATTTCTATTAATTCTTTGTTTATATTTCTTACTCTAATATCTTGTGATCCTCTTGTCATAATTCCAATGCCCCTTTCTCATCTTAGCCAAATCTACCTGTAATATAATCTTCTGTTCTTTTATCTCTTGGATTATAAAAGATATCTTCTGTTTTTCCATATTCTATTACTTCACCGCTTAAAAAGAAGGCAGTTTTATCAGCTATTCTTCCTGCTTGCTGCATATTATGCGTTACAATTATAACAGTATAATTCTTTTTAAGTTCATCCATAAGTTCTTCCATCTTACCTGTAGATATAGGATCCAATGCTGAGGTTGGTTCATCCATTAAAATTACTTCTGGTGAAACTGCAAGAGTTCTAGCTATGCATAACCTTTGCTGCTGACCACCTGATAATCCAAGAGCACTTGATTTAAGCCTGTCTTTAGTTTCATCCCAAAGTGCTGCTCCTCTTAAGCTCTTCTCCACGATTTCATCTAATATCTTTTTGTTCTTTGTCCCATGTATTCTAGGTCCATATGCAATATTATCGTAAATGGACATTGGGAATGGATTAGGTCTTTGGAACACCATCCCAACTCTTTTCCTTAAATATATATCATCGCAATCTTTATATATGTCTTTACCTTCAAATAAAACTTCACCTGTTATCTTTACAATTTCAATTAAATCATTCATTCTATTTAAAGTTCTTAAAAATGTCGACTTCCCACATCCTGATGGCCCAATAAGTGCTGTAACTTCATTTTTATTTATTGACATATTTATACTCTTTAAAGCCTGATTTTCTCCATAATACAAGCATAAGTCTTTAGTTTCTATAATATTCATAACTATCTCCTACTTCCCACTATAAGCTTTCATTAATCTATTTCCTAATAGTCTCGCTCCAACATTAAACAAAAGAACTACAAGTATAAGCACTGCTGCTGTCCCATTTGCAATTTGTGATGCATCTGGTACAGTTCCTTCTGAATTTAACTTCCATATGTGAACTGCTAAAGTTTCTGCAGGTCTAAAAAGTGAAAACGCAGAACGGCTTCCTGACAAATCTATTGTGCTGAAGTCTAAATTTCTCGAACTTAATCCGGAAGTATATAAAAATGCTGCTGCTTCTCCAAATATCCTTCCTGCCGCTAAGATAATACCTGTTAATATTTCTCCCATAGCTGTTGGTACTGTAATTTTAGCTAGGGTCTGCCATTTAGTTGCGCCAAGTCCAAGAGATGCTTCCTTTACTCTTTTGCTTGCAGATGTTATAGCATTTTCTGAAATTCTAGTCATTGCTGGTATATTTAATATACTTACAGATAAAGCCCCTGCAAGAAGTGAATATCCAAATCCACCCATATTAACAAAAACTAACAATCCAAACATACCTATAACTATAGATGGAAGTGATGACATAGTTTCAAGAGACATTCTTATGAATCTAAGAATCGGCCCTTCTTTTGCATATTCAGCCAAATAAATCCCT
The DNA here is from genome assembly GCF_002006495.1 of Clostridium sp. BL-8. Classification (NCBI taxonomy): domain Bacteria; kingdom Bacillati; phylum Bacillota; class Clostridia; order Eubacteriales; family Clostridiaceae; genus Clostridium; species Clostridium sp. BL-8. Next base: position 89,854 of record NZ_LZZL01000011.1, on the reverse strand, counting down.
GCTCCAATTCCAATTGGAATTGTAATTATTAGAGATACAATTAACATATAAAACGAATTAAAAAGCTGAGGGAAAATTCCGCCTCCAGGTCCTGTTAATTTAGGATTCCCAAACAAAAATGAAGGCTTTAACATACTTCCGCCTTTATATAAGATATATACGATAAATGCACCAAGTAAACACACAATAAACATACTTATCATGTAGAATATAATTGTTGCAATCTTGTCAACTTTTTTTGCATCCATTATACTGCACTCCTTTTTTCAATCATTCTAACTATAACAATAAATATAAAAGAGATCACAAGTAAAATTAATGCCAATGTCCATAATGCATCATTTTCAGGAGTTCCGCCAACACTATTAGCCATCTCCATTGTTATAATACTAGTTAATGTTGCCATTGATCCAAAAAGGCTATCTGGTATTTTTACAGTATTACCAATTACCATTTGAACTGCTAATGCTTCTCCAAAAGCTCTTGCTATTCCAAGTACTACTCCTGTAAGTATCCCTGTTCTTGCACCTGGAACTATTACTTTATAAATAGTCTGCCATCTTGTAGCTCCAAGCCCATATGAAGCTTCAATATGATCCTGAGGTATGGTTGTTATAGCATCTATAGATAACGTTGCTATAGTAGGTAATATCATTAATGATAGAACTATAATTCCTGCAAGCAAAGAAAATCCCATCCCACCAAAATGATTTTTAATAATTGGAACTAACACTGAAATACCAACCCATCCATAAACAACTGAAGGTATTCCAACTAATATTTCTAATGAAGGTTTAATTATCTTCTTTCCAAACTTACTTGATATAACATTCACAAAAATTGCCAAAGCAATAGCAATAGGTGCACTTAAAATAACTGCACCTATTGATACTGCGGTTGAACCTAAGATGAATGCGAGAGCTCCAAAGGAAGGCTCTCCTCCTTTATTTGGCTTCCAATCACTTTTGAATAAAAAATCTGTGACACTATATCCATCAGCTGTAAATATTCTTATTCCTTTTGATGCTATGAATATTATTATTGATATTGTTATAAGTATTATTAATATTCCGCATACTCCTGCAAAGCCTTGGCCTAAATATTCATTGATAAGCCTTTCCTTAAAACTTCTTTTCTCCATCTTTACTCATCCTTTAATTTGAAATTATTTTACTTTCATGTCACTTCCTGCAACAAATCCTAAATCATCTAGTACTGATTTGTCGATTTTATTTGTACAATAATCTATAAAGTCTTTAGCTACACCTGTTGCTTCTCCTTTAGTGTACATATGACCCCAAGACCAGAATTTATATTTACCAGTACTTATGTTGTCTTTGTTAGCTTCAACGCCATCAAGTTTTACTAATTTTAAAGTATTCTTAGCATCTTGATCGTTCATGTATGCAAGTCCTATATAACTTATTGCTCCATCATTTTCCTTCATTGCACTTAATACTGATCCATTTGCATCTTGAGTTACGCCTAAAGAATCATTTTCTAGAGATTTATCTCCACCAAGTACTACTGTTGTAAATGTTGCTCTTGTTCCTGAATTAGAAGGTCTATGAACTACTAGTATTGCTTTATCAGGGCCTCCAACATCTTTCCAGTTTGTAACTTTTCCTGAGAATATATCCTTAAGTTGATCTGAAGTTAAGTTGTCTATTCCTAGGTCTTTTCCTACTACAATACCAAAACCTTCAGCACAAACCTTATGATCAACTAATTCTTTTGCTTTATCTGCGCTTAATTTTTCTTCTGCAAATATGTCTGAATTTCCTACATCTACTGATCCATCCGATACTTGTGTAAGTCCTGTACCTGATCCTCCACCTTGAGCATTAATTTGTGCATCTGGATTTGCCTTAGTATATGGATCTATTGCTTTTTCCATTAATGGTAATAATGCTGTTGATCCACTTAAAGTTATAGATCCTGATACTTTATCAGTTGATTCAGTCTTTGCTCCATTATCTGATTTTGCTCCACCATTTGATGAGCTTCCACATCCCACCATAGCGCCACCTAAAACTGTTACTAGTAAAGCGCCTATAACAAATTTCAATGTTCTCTTTTTCATGATAATTTCCCTCCATAAATAAATTCAACTTCATTTATTTTCATATTTTTTCTATCTACATATACTATAATATAACCAGTTAGTTAATCTATTATTATAGGTATGTTAAGTTATATTAGAGGAATGTTAAAAAAATTTAACATTGAAACATGTAAATTGTCATAAATTAAACTATATTAGTGTTGTAATGCAGGTTCAGCGTTCTCAAATTGACATAAAAAAAGACTGCATGTTACATGCAGCCTACTGTACATATGGAATTTTAACCTCAAAAACCGTTCCTTCTCCAAGCTCACTTTTAACATTAATTTCTCCATTAAATAGTTTAGCAATATGTTTTACAATTGCTAGACCTAGGCCAGTACCGCCCTTCTTTCTTGACTTATCGACTCTATAAAAGCGTTCAAATACTCTTGATATATCTTCTTTAGGTATTCCTATTCCATTATCTTTTACTATTAGACAATAGAATCTATCTTTATTATAGCTTGATATTTCTACTTTTCCCGATCCGTCTTTTGAATACTTTATAGCATTTTCCACTAAATTTAAGACTAACTGATAGAACTTATCTTTATCTCCTATGATATTTCCTGCATAATCATCTTTAAATTCTAATTTTATATTTTTGTTAACTGCAATTTTTCTCATAATGTTAAGTACTTCTTCAATCACTGAATTTGGTTTAAATTCATTCATGTCAAAAGTTAAATTACTTTCAATACTTGATAGTACTAATATATCGTTTATTAATCTTGACAATCTATCTGCTTCTTTATCTATAATATCCAAAAACTTTTCTCTTGTTTCATCATCTTTAACCAGCTTTAATGTTTCAGCAAAGCCCTTTATAGAAGTTAATGGAGTCTTTAGTTCATGTGATACATTAGCAACAAACTGACTTCTCATAAGCTCTACTCTATTTATATCTGTAATATCTTGAAAAGTTATAACCTTCCCTATGTTTTCCTCACCATCAAACATATCTGATTTCTTGATCTTAAAATCTCTCTCCACTGGATGCAGCATTTTTATTTCCTTATCACTGTCTTCTTCCTGCTGCAAAAAATCACTTATATCATAATCATTTACGTAATCCAATAAATACTCGCCGACAATGTTTTTCTTAATTCCTAATAACAGTTCTGCACACGGATTAATTGAAATAACTTTATCTTGATTATCAACTGCCACAACACCGCTATTCATGCTTTTTAATATTGATTCTATTCTATTTTGTTTATCTATTACTTCATGAATTTTAATCTGCAATTGTTCAGCCATATTGTTAAAACTATTTCCCAAAGTTCCAAGCTCGTCATTAGTCTTAATATTAGCCCTTATTTTATAATCTCCGTGAGTCATTTTAAGAGTTACACTTTCCAATTCTTTTACTGGATCAACAATTTTTTTCACTAACCTTAGTGATAAAATTATTGAAAATGGCATAACCAGAGCTAATATTCCTAAACAATATACAATATTTTCTTTTTGAAGCATAGTTATTGTATAAACACTAACAGAGCTTCTTATTACATAATTATTGCTTAATTTAGTTGCATAATAAATTAAGTTAGCTTTAATTGTAGCACTATATCTCTTAGAATGACCTTCCCCAGTTTCAAATGCAGCCTTAACTTCTTCTCTCTCTTTATGGTTTTCCGGACTTAACTGTTCATTATCATACAAGACAACACCATTATTATCTATAAGTGTAAAACGCACATTTATACCATTTATTTTGGTATCATTTAATGCTCTAAGAGCCTCATAATCATTTTTGCTAATATCTGTAGCATTATTAAGTTCAGAAATTAAATAATTTATGTTTTTAAGTTCTTCATCTGTATTTTTAATTTGTTCCATATTTATTATTAAAATAAAAGATGAAGCCACAATTATTATTGCAAATAACACCGTTATAATAACTGAAGTCAATATTTTATTTTTCATTTTTATTCTGCCGGGTTAAATCGATAACCCACTCCCCTTATAGTCTCAATAAATCTTGGATTCTTATCATCCTCTTCTATCTTCTTTCTTAGGTATCTTATATGAACATCTACAGTTCTTGTTTCACCAATATATTCATATCCCCAGATTTTATCCAATAAAGTTTCTCTTTTGAGTATCTTACCTCTGTTTTTTATTAATATTTGAAGAAGTTCAAATTCTTTTAAGGTTAAATCCACCTTTTTTTCATTAACATATACTTCATGTCTCTCAAAATCCACCCTAAGATTTTGTGAATCATAAACATCGCTTTCTTCTATTTCATTAAATGTATTTGTCCTTCTTAATACAGCTTTTACTCTTGCAAGCAGCTCTCTTACAGAAAAAGGCTTTGTTATATAATCGTCAGCTCCAAGCTCAAGTCCGAGTATCTTATCTAATTCCTCCCCTTTTGCTGTAAGCATTATTATTGATGTCTTTTTCATTTCATTATCTCGTTTTATTTCCTTGCAGACATCAAAGCCATCGATTCCTGGCAACATTAAATCAAGCAGCAATAAATTTGGTTTTTCTGCCTTAGCTATTTTTACTGCTTCTATACCATCGTTTGCTGTAAAAACCTCATATCCTGCATTGAGTAAGTTAAATCTTATTAACTCAACTATATGTTCTTCGTCATCCACTATTAGTATTTTTTCCTTAGCCATATTTTTATTTCCCCCTTAACATAATAAAAGCAAACATTCTCCCATAAGAACCTTGTGATTTTCTATATGAATGTAATTTTATAGTATCAGTGCAATAAGTACATAAATTTATGCTGTTGATATTACATTCTTTTACACCAGCACATCTTAAATCATCGATTATACACGCTTCAAGATTAAGTTTTCTTCCAGCAAATAACTCAGCTTCGCTTATATTTTTCTTTTTCTCTATGAAATTTGATTTTAGCTCTTCTGAAACTTCATAGCAGCACTTTCGAATATGAGGCCCAATATATGCTCTTATATTTGCTTCATCTATATTAAATTCATCCTTCATTTTTTTTATTGTTTTCAGAGTTATGGATTCAAAGGTTCCTCTCCATCCACTATGAATTGCTGCTATTACTCCATTTTTTTCATCTACTAATATTATCGGAACACAATCAGCTGTAAAGACACCAATAATAACATTTTTCTCGTTAGTTATTATTGCATCACCTTCCTCATCTTTAATGCTTTTTTTATCTTTTTCATATCTTAAAATTTTATCACTATGAATTTGCTTAAGATATATAATATCATCTGCATTAAGATCTCTCTTTAATGAGTTTAATTCCATTACTCCTTCTTCTGTATTTCTATTAAAACTTCTTCCTTTTTCAGCATTTGTAAAAACAATCCTTGATCTTTCATTATCTATAATTAAGAAATCTTCTTCTTTTCTTAATGAATTAAGCTCTATATTATTCACTTCAATCCTCCAAATTTTCACAATATAACTTGCTATAGATATTCATTAAATGTTTATTTGCTATTTACTTAATATTAACATTCTCTTGCTTACTTATCATCTTTATTAACTAAACTTTAACTTATATATAACATTTTTTATAATGCTTATGCCAGCTCTATTAAGCAAAAAGCTATATTCTTCTCATTTATGAATTTCAATCTTATATTTTTACATCATAAAAAGGACATTGAAATTATATTCAACATCCTTAACATGAAAATTATGTTACAAGATTCTTTATTTCTTCTAAGAAAGTATTTATATCCTTAAATTGTCTATATACTGATGCAAATCTTACATATGATATTTCGTCTAATTCTTTTAGTCTAGCCATAACCATTTCACCTATATGCTCTGATTGAACTTCCGTAACCATACTATTAGATATTGCTTTTTCAATATCATATGCTATCTCTTCAATCTGCTTTCTTGATACAGGTCTTTTTTGGCATGCAATAATTAATCCATTAATTATCTTCTCTTTATTAAAATTTTCCCGGGTTAAATCTTTTTTAATAACTAAAATTGGAAAGTCCTCTATCTTTTCATAAGTAGTATAACGCTTAGTACATTTTAGGCATTCTCTTCTTCTTCTAATTGTTGAATTATCCTCAGTTGATCTTGAATCAACAACCTTACTTTCCTCAAAACCGCAAAATGGACATTTCATACTTTCATTCACCTCTTTGCTTTTGTTTATTAGGTATATAAAAAATAACAAGCAAACCCAATAGTCTATTTTGCATCATCTTTCATATGTATCTTTACCTAATAGTCCACTATGAGACAAATCATAGCTCTTTTTTTGAATGAAAAATGTACGCACGACCTCTTAAACCAGTTACTTTATTCCATATACCTTAAACCTTATACTTATTATACATACTTTTTCTCAATATGGCTATATATTGTTTGTGCTAACTTTTTCTTCTTTTGCATTTACCAATATAACATCTTTACCTATCCTAACTATGTCTTTCCACAAAATTTCTTTTTCATCCTCTTTTGTGAACCACGACTTTAATTCCCCAGGTAATATTAACGAAACTATTTTATTAGTATCACAATCTATTTTAAAATCTCTTATGAATCCTATTTTAGTTCCAGTTAATATGTCGATTACTTCCATATTTCTCATAGCATTCAGTGAATGTAGTTCTAGTTCCATATTTTTCACCCCATAATTAATATATTACTAGTATTTTATTTCTATACATGCTTTCTCATATGCTTTAAAGCTGTCTTTTCTAATCTTGAAACCTGCGCTTGCGAAATTCCAATTTCATCTGCAACTTCCATTTGAGTTCTTCCATTAAAAAATCTTAAGTTTAATATCAACTTTTCTCTATCGGTAAGTTTTTTCATAGCTTCTTTTATTGAAATATTTTCAAGCCAATGTTCATCAGTATTTTTACAATCACTTATTTGATCCATCACATAGATAGCATCTCCTCCATCATGATAAATAGGTTCAAATAATGATACCGGATCCTGTATTGCGTCTAATGCAAATACTACTTCTTCTCTTGGTAATTCTAGTTCCTTTGCGATTTGCGATATAGTAGGTTCTTTATTATTATCTTTTATAAATTTTTCTCTCATAATTAATGCTTTATAAGCAATATCCCTTAATGACCTGCTTACCCTAATAGAATTATTATCTCTTAGGTACCGTCTAATTTCGCCAATTATCATTGGCACTGCATAAGTTGAAAATTTAACATTTTGAGATAAGTCAAAATTATCTATAGATTTCATAAGGCCTATGCAGCCTACTTGAAATAAATCATCAATATTTTCACCTCTATTATTAAACCTTTGGATTACACTAAGCACTAATCTTAAGTTTCCTTTTATAAAAGTCTCTCTAGCAGTCTTATCTCCCTCTTTCATCTGCAAAAAAAGCTGTTTCTTCTCTTTCTCTTTAAGTACAGGGAGTTTTGAAGTATTAACGCCACATATTTCTACTTTGTTAATTATCACAAGTATTCACCCCTTCGAAAGTAATAATCCATTGCATTAAACATTATTTCCGCTAGGCAATACTTTTATACTCGAAGACAAGCTAAATCATTCTACTTATTTCTTTTTTTAATCTTTTAATTATTTTCTTTTCCAATCTTGATATATATGATTGAGAGATTCCAAGCATGTCAGCAACCTCTTTTTGTGTCTTTTCTCTAGTTCCATTTAATCCAAATCTTAGTCTAACTATTTCCTTTTCCCTATCATTTAAACTTTTCAATGCCATAATCAGTAACTGCTTATCAACTTCATCTTCTATCAAATTGTAAACAGTATCATTTTCGGTTCCTAGTATATCTGAAAGCAAAAGTTCATTTCCATCCCAATCAATATTTAAAGGTTCATAAAATGAAATTTCAGCTTTTATTTTACTATTTCTTCTTAAATACATTAATATTTCATTTTCTATACATCTTGATGCATAAGTAGCAAGCTTTATTTTTTTTTCAGGATTAAATGTATTAACTGCTTTTATTAATCCTATAGTTCCAACTGATATTAAATCTTCAACATATACACCTGTGTTTTCAAATTTTCTTGCTATATAAACTACTAGTCTTAAATTTCTTTCTATTAGTATACTTCTAGTATTCTCATCTCCATTATTTAATTTATTCACTAAATCTTCTTCTTCATCCTTCGAAAGCGGCGGAGGCAGTGCATCATTACCTCCAACATAATATAATTTTCTCCTAAACAGCTTAAATTGACTTATTAATTTATTGAATAGCAGAATTAACCTTTCCATTAATACCCTCCTTATATACTACTCCCCTTGATAGTAATGCATTGAATTCAGATTCCTTGTTTAACTTTTCTTTACATGGACATATTACTGCATCAATCTCTTCATACGGAAGATTTTTATTTCTTATTTTTATATTATTAACCCTTATTCCTTTAAGATCTCCACCATATCCAATAGAACTATAGAGTATATGGTACGTATCTTTATTAAAATTAATATCACTTATCAGATTTTCTTCAACCAATATACAGGGAAGATTTGTAATAGGCTCTCTAAGTTCATTTCCAGTATCTAAAAAACTTTTAAACTTATATTTCTTATCTTTCACTTTAAATTCAATTTCAAAAATAAAATTATTTGTAAATAATTTATCTCTTATATATTCTATAAATCTATCACAAGCAATATATATAAGCATTATCGCTAAAATAATATACTTAACTGAATATTTTTCAATTTTGAATGAACTTCCAATAATATATACATTTTGCTTTAGTGATAACAAAAAGCATACTCCGCTTAAAGTAAATGATATCATCAAAAATATAGCTAATAACTTCATTATATTAAAAATACTTGTCCTTCCATATGCTAATCTAAGCATTATACAAGCTACAATTAATTCAAAAGGCAGATAAGATAGAATTTTCAGTCCTGGAATTACAAGCACTAAGGTATATACGCCACCTATAAAACTCGAGCTTATTAATGCAATTACTTTACACTTATGTTTTATACACCTCATGGTCAAAGTTAATAAAAAGAAATTTACTATACAATTTTCTAAAACCAAGACATCTGCATAAACCTCCATGTTAACTCCCCCCGCCTGTATGAAGTTTATTATATACTTATTTATTTTAAAAATTTGTCACAATCACATTAGATAATTCTGTTTTTTTAATTGAACTTTTTACATATATTTACACTATGTTTTTTTGTTTACTTTTTTATATTTAAAACTAACTTATTGTGTAAAAATAAATTCTTCTATCTTATATAAATTTGCTAGAAATAAGCATAACAAAACATTATGCAACACATATATACATATAAAAATAGAACAGAAATTTATTGCAAGCTATGAAACTTATATATGAATCTTAAACTATAAATCTGGCTAATATCTCTAATTAGCGCAACTTATTTAAATCATATATATTTCTTAGTCTAAAATAAATTTCTGTTCTATTTCATCAAATTAATAACAATACAATTTTATGTGTATATTAGTGTCTCTTTTGTCTTCTCAAGAAAACAGGTATATCTAAATCATCAGGTTCGTAACTATTATGACCAATTTCTGGTCCTTTTGCATCAATAGCAGCTTCAGGTTCTTCTTTTACTGCCTCTTGAACCTTAGGTCTTTTTGATTCTTCTATTATCGAATTTAATTCAACTTTGCTATTTTCATTTTCAAAACCTGTTGCTATAACAGTTATTCTTATTTCTTCAGTAAGCGTTTCATCAATAACTGCTCCAACGATTATGTTTGCATCTGGATCTACAGCTTCACGTACAACGTCTGCTGCATCATAAACCTCTAATGCTCCAAGGTCTGCACCACCAGTGAAGTTTATGATTACATCTGTAGCTCCATCTATTGATGTTTCTAAAAGAGGAGAAGATATAGCCTGCTTAACAGCATCTTGAGTTCTGGTCTCGCCTTTTCCAAATCCAACACCCATATGAGCTAAGCCTTTATTTAACATTACTGCCTTTATGTCTGCAAAATCGGCGTTAATTACACCCGTTATTGTGATCAAATCTGAAATCGCTTGTACACCTTGTCTTAAAACTTCATCTGCTAGTTTAAATGAATCTAATAATGTTGTTTTCTTATCTGCCATACTAAGTAATCTCTCATTAGGAATTATAACTAATGTATCAACTTTTTCCTTTAAAGTTGCTATTCCCATTTCAGCATGTCTCATTCTTCTTTTGCCCTCAAAAGGGAATGGTTTTGTAACTACCCCTACAGTTAGTATATCCATAGACTTAGCTATCTCAGCAACAATAGGAGCGGCTCCAGTTCCTGTTCCACCACCCATACCGGCAGTAATAAACACCATATTAGCTCCCTTTATTGACGCTGTGATTTCTTCTCTGCTTTCCTCAGCTGCTTTCTTTCCTATTTCAGGATTTGCACCAGCACCTAAGCCTTTAGTTAATTTTTCCCCTATTTGAATCTTTACATTTGCATTAGAAAGCATCAATGCTTGCTTATCTGTATTTATCGCAATAAACTCAACATTCTTTAACCCTTCAACAATCATTCTATTTACGGCATTACTTCCACCGCCACCACAACCAATTACTTTTATATTGGTTAATTCTTGTATATCTGTCTCAAAATCTAACAAAATAATTCCTCCCCTTAAAAAATCTTACTAAAAAAAACTTTAACTTTTTTAAAGATATGATTTTCATCTTCATTATTGTGTAAATGTTCTTTCTCATTAATTGCCTTAACTTCATTATTGTTATTAATCAGAACCACATTTCTATCTTCTAATAAATTTAATCTATCATATACTTCCTTAGCTATTGCCATTGAAGTTATATTTTCCGAATTCTTTATTCCTAAATCATTTCTTCTTATGATTTTAGTTTTTATTTTTAAATTCTTACGAACGATTTCACTAATATCTTCAAAATAGTTAATACCATCCCCATATAGAATTATACTACAAATTCTATCATAATGACCAGTATTTTTTATTTTTATATCAATATGACTTAATGTTTCTTCAATTCTAGCTTCCACGACTTCATAAAATAACTTTTTAGGTACTTTTATAGTTCCTACTTCAATTTCCTCTGAAATCGAATCATCTACATATAAAGACTTATAATTGCTAGAATAAATCTTTTTCATATTATCAGCTTCTAAAAACGAAAACTTTCCACAAATAGATAAGTCATTTGTTATATTGTTTCCTCCAACTAGAATATTATCTATATTCTTAGGAATGCCATTATTAAACAATGCTATATCTGTAATACCAGCTCCAATATCTACTAAAGCACTATATCCCATAGAATTATTTTCAGTTAGAAATATTTCTTTCCCTGATAATATATTTAATTTAAAAAATTGAATATTATACTTCGTTCCTTTAAACAAATCATGGTATTTCTCTATTTCACTTGTTTTTGCTATTACTAAAGTAAGGTTTACTTCAAGGTCATTTCCCTTCCAATGTAATATATCTTTATATATTACATTACCATCTAATATATAAAAGTTTATGATTATATCTATTACTGATTCATCATCATTTACAGAAATGCTATTTTTGCCTTTTTTTAATGCTTTCATCAAATCTTTACTAGTAACCTTATTCTCGTCTATTCTAACACTTACTGTTTTCTCAGTAATCCTAACTTTGTTTGAAGAAATTCCAATCGCTAAATTTTTTATTTCTTTTTTTACATCTCTCTCTACTTCACTTAGTAATGTTATTACATTATCCCTACATTTTTCAAGATCTATTAGTAGCCCCTTCTCTATACCTACTGATTTACAAGATTTAACCCCTAATATTTCTAATTCATTGTCTTCTTCAGCCGCTACTGTTACAGACATCTTCTTGGTGCCAAAATCTATAGCTGTAATTATCTCTTGTTGCATAACTAATTCTTTCCCTTCTTTGCAGAAAAAAATCTACTAATTGCATTATATTCAACATGTTTTTTTAAAATCCTCTTTTATTTGATTGAATCTGCACCTCCTACTTCAAATATTTTTAAAGATTTTCTCATTTTTGATTTTAATTCCTATCATGCTTCAAAAATTATATCACAAGGATAATCTTTATACGAGTTACTAAGCCTAGTGATTTCTTTCTATTATTGCTTATTAAAAGTTATCGAAATATTAAATTTTCTATATAAATATATTATCGAAATATTTATCCTTATCATAAGCCTTTCCTTAATAGTATATTATGGTATTTTAAAGTTAATTTTTAGCATACTTATAAAAATAAGGTACTATATTAAAAATAGCACCCTCTTTCTAAGTATGTCAATATTTCTTTCTATAATTAATTCTTATTCTTTTAATTAATTTAAGTTTTTGTAAATAACTCCTTTTTTAATTTTTTCAAGGCCTTTTTTTCTATTCTTGATACATACGAACGAGAAATCCCTAAACTTATTGCTATTTCCCTTTGAGTTTTACATTTTCCATCTATTAGACCATATCTCATAATCAGAATAGCACTTTCTCTTTTAGTTAAGGATTCCACTAACTTTTTATATAAAGCTCTAACCTGTAAATTATTTTCAACTTTTTCTAAAACACAATCTTTTTCACTGCTTAATATGTCCATTAAACAAAATTCATTTCCTTCTTTATCAACTCCAATTGGATCTTGAAGATAAATTTCACTTTTTTGCTTTTTATTATTTCTAAACAACATTAAAATTTCATTTTCAATACACCTTGAAGCATAAGTAGCAAGTCTAGTCCCTTTACTAGAATCAAAAGAATCAATCGCTTTTATTAATCCAACAGTACCAATAGAAATTAATTCATCTACATCTTTATTAGGAAATGAGTATTTTTTCACTATATGCGCTACTAATCTCAGATTTCTTTCAATCAAAATACCTTTTGCACTTTTATCTCCCTCTCTAAATTTTTTCAAATACATTTGCTCTTCTGTTTCATCTAATGGCAACGGAAACGTATTATTATTTGTTACATATCCTGTCAAAAAAAACGAATTGCATATTAACTCTATAACGCTATTTAATATAAACACCTTTTTCCTCCACAGCAGTGCTTGATATTATAATATGTTTAAGTTTTAAAAAAGTTGCTTAGGCACACGAAAAAAATAATATACCAAATATACAAGCATACTGGTATATTATTTTTTAATTGTTCCATGATGACTCTCTATTTCTTCTCTATGCAATTATCATGATTTCTAAATTCTTATTCCATTCCATTTAACTTCTTAACTATATCCTTAAATACTGGTGCTGCAGTATCCCCTCCACCTAATTCTTCGTTATCTGCTGCCTTTGAAGAATTAATATCAGGTGTAAAGACTACCATGGTATATTTCTTATCTCCTATGCTAAAGAAACCTGCAAACCATCCATGAGTTTTGCCTTCACTTCCAGTTGAAGAACCCGTCTTTCCTCCGATGTCCAAATTTCCTATATATGCTTTTATTCCAGTACCATTTTTAACAACCTGTCTCATTGCATTTTGAATGATTTTAGAGGTAGTATCACTAAATACTCTCTTTGAATCTGTTTTGAACGTTTTTATAGCATTATCATCCTTATCTAAAATACTATCAACTATATATGGCTTTTCATATACTCCATTATTTACTACTGAATTTATAGCTCCCAGCATTTGTATTGGTGTTACATTCATACACTGACCTATTGATATATTATTTATTCCTGAGTCTTTGTCTGGCTTAACACCTTTAGCTTCATTTCTGTTATCACCTTCTAAGTTCAGTACTCTATTATATAACCCTAATTCCTCTGAATAGCTCATTAATTTTTCATATCCTACCTTGCTTCCTATTTCTGCAAATATATCATTACACGATTTTTCAAAGGCTTCTTCAACTGTTAATCTTCCAAATGCCTTCCTATCTATTTTTCCTGTCCCAACAAATGTGTCATTAATATTTATAAGCCCCATATCTAAAGCTGCTCCAAGAGTTATAACCTTATAGATTGACCCCGGTTCATATCCTATCTGCTCAATTCCTAAGTTTATATTGGCTGCACTTTCATCCTTCTGAACCATAGCTCTTATCTTTCCAGTATCAGCTTCCATTATGGTTACTCCTATGTTACTTAGTGATGAAAATTTCTCATCACTTAATACTTCTCGCACCTTATCTTCAATCTCTTTATCTATAGTGAGCTTTAAATTTTTATTATTATCACTTATACTCACAGACTTCTTTGAATAAACTGCTCTATTGTCTAAATAAAATTCACTTTGTGGTTTCTCATTATCCTTTAGATAATCATACATTTGCCCTTCAAGTGAATCTTCTTCTTGATTGTCATCTAATATTTTTGATAACATATTTGCAGTGCTCCACGCCTTTTTGTTATCTACTTCGTCATATGTATAAGTGTATATTCCTTTAATATTTTTAAGACTATTTACTTTATTATAAGTATCTTCTGATATATTGAAATACATTTTTCCACTTTGTTTCATTATATCTGTATAGTTGAATTCCGGATTTTCTGACTTCATTATAAAGTTCAAAGCCATTAAATCTTTTAGTGTTTCTTCATAATTATTCAAACTAAATGGTCTAGTATCAATTACAAGTACATATTTCTTATTATATTGCATTAAGTCTTTTCCATTAGTGTCTAAAATCATATAATTCATATTACTGATATTTTCTTGCTGGTGATTTTGATATGAACCAACAACCTTATCAGATGGATATACTTGCAATATTGATAAACGTGTCGTCAATATTAATATAACTGTCATAAAAATAGCTAGAATTTGCATCAGCCTTTTATTTCTTTCAAATCTCTCAGTAAAAATAAAAAAACACCTCCCTCTAGCTTAAATTCTAGCCTTAAAGAAAGTGTTTTATTCAGTATAGTAAAAGTTATGTGGTTACTTACCGAAATCACATACATTTTTGTTCCACAGGACTTATGAAATTTTCGCTGGAAGATTCTAAGTGCAAGGTTGTGCCAATTTCCGCATGCTCCTAAAGCAAGTTTAGGACAAGCAGTAAATTTAACAACCTTGCACTAATAATCTTCAACAACTCAATTTCAAATGCCTGCTACACAAAAATGTATGTGCTTTCTGGTTTAGTACTACACAAAAGTTTAACAAATTATATATATCTTATATATAAAACAAATTTTCATTATAAATAAAAGACTTCTTGTTGCGAATTATAGGTTTTCTCTTTATTATTCTTTATCTTTAACAATTAAATCTTTTTCTTTTAGAGGTACGTCTACTCTTACTTTATATATCATTTTAGCTCTATTTGCCGATTCTATTGGAGTTCCGTTTTCTTCTGTCATATCATGAAGAACAACTTCGAAATTATCTCCTTCTGGTCTTAAAACTTCTACTGTATCACCATTTAATACTTTATTTTTTTGTTCGATAGTTGCTATTTTTGTTTCTTCATCATATGCTCTTACTATTCCTATTATATCTGCATGTCTTATATACGCTGAATCTTCGTATACCTGCTCTCCAGTCTGACCATAGTAAAAACCTGTATGATAAACTCTATGACTTACTTTATTTAGATTTTCCATCCATTTTGGATCGAACTTATAATTATCTGGATCCTTCATATATGCATCCACAGCCTGCCTATATGATTTAACTACTGCTGCAACGTAATATAAACTCTTCATTCGTCCTTCAATTTTAAGAGAGTATACTCCAGCCTTTATAACATCATCTATATGTTCAATCATACATAAATCTTTTGAATTCATTATATATGTTCCATTTTCATCTTCAACTACTGGATAAAATTCATTTGGTCTTTTTTCTTCAACTAGATGATATTTAAATCTGCATGCTTGAGCACATGCTCCTCTATTTGCATCTCTTCCAACCATATAGTTAGAAATTAAGCATCTTCCTGAATAGCTTATACACATTGAGCCATGAACAAATGCTTCTATTTCGCATTCTTCTGGAAGATTATCTCTCATTTCTTTTATCTCAGTTAAGCTAAGCTCTCTAGCCATTACTATCCTTTTTACGCCTTGCGCATACCAGAATTTAGCTGCTCTCCAGTTGACATTATTGGCTTGAGTACTTAAGTGAATTTCTAAATTTGGTGCGACTTCTCTAGCTGCTGAAATTATTGCAGGATCTGATGCTATTATTGCATCAACACCTGTTTCATATAGCTCTTTTATATAATCTTCAACGCCGCTTAAATCTGCATTATGAGGGAAAACGTTCATTGTTACATAAACTTTTCTATTTCTATCATGTGCATACTGTACGCCTTCTTTTAACTGTTCATTTGTAAAATTATCAGCAAATGCTCTTAAATTTAATTTGCTTCCGCCAAGATAAACAGCATCAGCTCCAAAATCTATTGCTATTTTAAGTTTATCTAAATTTCCTGCTGGTGCCAAAATTTCTGGTCTTATCATTTTAATTTACCTCCTCTTTGTAACTGCAATCCCATCACCCATTGGTATGACTGATGTTATTAAGTTTTCATCATGAGTAACCAATTCCAAATAAGTTCTCATTCTCTTTACTATTGTAATTTTTCTTCTTTTAACTAATTCCTGAGATGCCACCATGCCTCTAAATAAAACATTATCAGCAACTATTACCCCATCCTTATTAAGCAACCTTAAACAATGTGGCAAAAAGTGATTATAGTGGCCTTTACCTGCATCCATAAAAATTAAATCAAAAGGTTCATTTAGTTTTTCTAAAATCTCTAAGCAATCGCCCTCTTCAATTTTGATCTTATGATCCAAATTAAATTTCTTTAAGTTAATGTTTGCAAGTTCAATCATTCTTTCATCACGTTCTATTGTAACAATTTCCGGTTCTGTTCCCGCAGCTTGATACATCAGTATTGATGAAAAACCTATTGCTGTTCCAAGTTCTAATATTCTTTTTGGTTTCTTCATACTAGTCATGAATTCTAGAAATACACCTGTTTCTTTTTGAACAATAGGTACTCCATTTTCTCTTGCAAAAGCTTCTATCTCTTTTAATGTACCCTCTCTCTCAGGAATTAAACTTCTAATATATTCTTCCATATAGTCATATGTGATCTCGCTCATGAATTTCCTCCAAATTTCAACTCTAAATATAAGGCACATGAAAATAGGCTGGCAAATGGACTTATTATTTATTTGATTGTGCCTAAATCCATTGTAAACTATTTAATAAATTTAATCTTACTATTCTTTAAACTCTAAAAGAGTTTGTTCCAAAACTTCTAAATCATAACTCTTAACTGAATTAGTATCCTAATTCCTTTTTCTTATTCAGAAAATCATTATAGTCATTAGTAAAATAGTGCGATCCATCTTTTTGTAATATGTAATATAAGTAATCCGTTTTCTCTGGCGTCAATGCAGCTTTAATACAGTCTATTCCTGGATTTGCTATAGGCCCTATTGGCAGGCCGCTATATTTATATACATTATAAGGTGAATCTATCTCCAAATCCTTATTTGATACTACATCTACATGATGTCCTAATGCATAAATTACTGCTGCATCTATTTGAAGCTTCATATTTTTTTCTAATCTATTGTAAATAACTGATGAAATTAATGGTCGATCCTTTGGAACTCTAGCTTCTTTCTCAATCATAGACGCTATGGTAATTGTTTTTTCTACATCTTCATCTTTTATATCAACTTTAGTTTCTGCCTTAACCTGTTTCATTATTTCATTAAATCTATCTAACATAAGTTTTATTATATCTTTTGCATTAGCGCCTTTTTCAATTAAATATGTATCAGGATACAAAAATCCTTCTAAATTATATCTTTTGCTACTATCAGCTTTTATATAATCTGGCAATTCGCAATTTTTAACTGCATTTAAAAACTCATCCTTTGAGCAAATCCCTTTTTCATCTACCGTTTTTGCAATATCATCTATTGAGTATCCTTCTGGAATCGTCAGCTTAACTAAATCTTTATCTCCATCTTTATTTTCTAAAGATTTTATTAAATTCTCTAATGTCGTATCTGTATTTACTTCATATATTCCTTCTGTTATATTAACTTTTACTTTATCTATAGACAAATTTAACTTAATGAACAGCTTACTAGATAATTTATTCTCTTTATCTAAATCATTTAATACATCATAAAAGCCTTCACCCGGCTTTACTTCTATAATAATTTTATCTTCATTAGATTTCAATGGTTTTGTTACAGCTTTATTATATAAAATTGTAAAAATTAACATTATCATCACAACAAAAAATATAATTAATTGTATCGTTCTCTTTAAAGTTATATATTTTTTTATAAAAGATATATACTTATCCATAAACTTTCTCCTAGATATAATTAAAAGTAAATAGCCGTATAGTTAAGACCATTTACTTTAATTATATTTGTTTTAATAACTATTTAAAGTATTTTTAGCTAAATTATTTTTTATTTCTGCTAATCATTCTTCTTCTTTCAGCACTATCTAAAATTCTTTTTCTCATTCTTATATTTTGTGGTGTAACTTCCACTAATTCATCAGCATTTATAAATTCCAAACATTGCTCTAAAGACATTTCAACTGGTGGAGTTAATTTTAATGCATCATCAGCACCTGATGATCTTGTATTAGTAAGTTTCTTCATTTTACATACATTAATTTCAAGATCCTCTGCTCTTGCAGAAACCCCAACAATCATACCACCATATACAGGAACACCAGCACCTATGAATAATTGGCCTCTTTCTTGAGCACTATATAATCCATATGCTATTGAATCTCCTGCTTCAAATGAAACTATTGATCCTCTGCTTCTTCCTGGAATATCACCTTTGTATTTTTCATACGAATGGAATACGTGATTCATAATTCCATTACCTTTTGTATCAGTCATTAATTCACTTCTAAATCCAATAAGGCCTCTAGCTGGAACTGTGAATTCTAATCTTGTATATCCATTTACTGCAGATGTCATATTAACCATTTCTGCTTTTCTTGGTCCAAGCTTTTCCATAACAGGTCCCATAAATTCTTCTGGAACATCAATTGTTAAGTACTCAATTGGTTCTTCCTTGTGGCCATCTACTTCTCTAAATATAACATTTGCCTTTGAAACTTGGAATTCATATCCTTCTCTTCTCATTGTTTCAATAAGAACTGAGAGGTGAAGTTCTCCTCTTCCTGAAACTTCAAAGCAATCTGGAGTAAGTTCTTTAACTCTTAAACTTACATTTGTTTCAAGTTCTTTCATTAATCTATCTCTTAAATGTCTTGATGTTACAAACTCACCTTCTTGACCTGCAAATGGTGAATCATTAACCATAAAGTTCATATTTAATGTTGGTTCATCTATTTCAAGAAATGGTAATGCTTCTGGCATTGCTGAATCTGCTATAGTATCACCTATATTAGCATCAATAACACCACTTACCGCAACTATATCTCCCATTGAAGCTTCTTCTGCTTCTTCTCTCTTTAATCCTTTGTACGTAAATATACTAGTTATTTTGTAATTAGAACATGATCCATCATTCTTTAACAAAGCGACTGTTTGATTTCTCTTTACTGTACCTCGATGTATCTTACCAATTGCAATTTTCCCAACAAATGCATTTGTATCTAGTGTACTAACAAGCATTTGAAGTGGTTCATCAATATATCCTTCTGGTGGTGCAACATATTTTAATATTGTTTCAAATATAGGAGTCATATCATTATTGTCATCTTCTACGTTATATTTTGCAAAACCTTCTCTCGCTGATGCATAAATAATTTGGAAATCTAATTGTTCATCATTAGCTCCAAGTTCTACGAATAGATCAAATACTTCATCAATAACCTCTGTTGGTCTAGCATTTGGTTTATCTATTTTGTTGATTATAACTATTGGCTTTAATCCTAATTCTAATGATTTCTTTAAAACGAATTTAGTTTGTGGCATTGGTCCTTCATAAGAGTCAACAACAAGTAAAACTGAATCAACCATCTTAAGTACACGTTCAACTTCCCCTCCGAAGTCAGCATGCCCTGGTGTATCTACTATATTTATTTTTATATCATTATAAATTACTGCAGTATTCTTTGAAAGAATTGTAATTCCTCTTTCTTTTTCTAAGTCATTAGAATCCATTACTCTTTCTTCTACTTTTTCATTAGCTCTAAATGTATGGCTTTGTTTTAATAAAGCATCTACTAAAGTTGTCTTACCATGGTCAACGTGGGCTATGATAGCAATATTTCTTATGTCTTCTCTTTTAATTAATTCCATTATTATTCCTCCAAACAGTTTTTAAACTGCGAATTTTTTTATTAGTTTTTCTATAAATAAAATATAAATTAGTTAAAATTTAAGTATATGTTGTAAATTTTTTCTTATATCATTGTAATATAATGACTAACTTAAATTCATTATTACTTCATGTAAACCTATAACTATTTTTCTCCAAAAGAAAATTGGACACTTAAAGCATCCAATTTCCTACACAACTATTTTAAATTCTACTCTTTTCATCAAGAAAAGTCAAGTCCATTACAAACTAATTACGGAATTTACAACTAGTGACCAAATATTAATTTAATAATCCTTAAAATTCCATAATTATCGGTAATATCATAGGCTTTCTCTTAGTTTTTTCGTATAAGAATTCTCTAAGTTCATCTCTCATTTTAGACTTTAATGTTGCCCAATCAGTGATTTGTCTTTCTTCACAATTCTTAAGCACTGATTTCACAATATCTCTCGCTTCATCCATAAGTCCTTCGGATTCCCTTACATATACAAATCCTCTTGAAATTATATCTGGTCCAGATACAACTTTACCAGTTTGCTTTTCTATTGTAATTACTATTGTTAAAATACCATCCTGTGAAAGATGCTTTCTATCTCTTAAGACAATATTTCCCACATCTCCAACACCAAGTCCATCAACAAATACTTGACCAGAAACAACAGTACCAGTTTTCTTTATATAATTTCGTGCAACTTCTATTACGTCACCATTTTCAGGTATAAGTAAATTTTTCTCTGAAAGGCCGACTTCCATTGCTACTTCACCATGTTTCTTTAAATGTCTATACTCTCCATGAACTGGTATGAAAAACTTTGGTTTTACTAGTGCTTGCATTAGCTTAAGCTCTTCTTGACAGGCATGACCCGAAACATGAATCTTTTGCTCGGAACCGTATATAACTTGAGCACCCTTCTTAAAAAGTTGATTTACAACCTTTGAAACAAGCTTCTCATTTCCAGGTATTGGTGTTGCAGAAAGTATAACTGTATCTCCTGGCACAATATTGATCTTTCTATGTTCTGACGCTGCCATTCTTGCAAGCGCAGACATTGGTTCCCCTTGGCTTCCAGTTGTTATTACTACAACCTTCTCATTTGGGTATTTCGAAATTTGATCCACAGGAATAAGAACATCTTCACTTACATTTAGGTATCCAAGTTCTATTGCCACCTGAACAATATTCTCCATACTTCTTCCAGAGACAGCCACCCTTTTTCCATAAACTTCTGCTGCTGTAATAATTTGTTGGATTCTATGAACATTAGATGCAAATGTAGCAACTATTATTCTTCCATTTGCTTTGCTAAAAAGCTGTAAGAAAGTTTCTCCAACAACTTTTTCAGTCATTGTATATCCTGGCCTTTCAACATTTGTTGAATCTGCCATCATAACTAAGACACCTTTTTTACCTAACTCCGCTAATCTTCCAAAATCCATCATTTCCCCGTCTATTGGGGTATAATCAATTTTGAAATCTCCTGTGTGAAGTACCACTCCAAGTGGCGTATGAACCGCGATTGCAACTGAATCTGCAATTGAGTGATTCGTTTTTATAAATTCCACTGAAACGCTGTCTAATTTTATTATATCTTTTGGCTTAACTCTTATTAGTTCTGTTGATGATAACAAACCGTGTTCTTTTAATTTTGTCTCAACTATTCCAAGAGTAAGCTTAGTACCATAAACCGGAACATTTAATTGTCTTAATACATAAGGCAATGCTCCTATATGGTCTTCATGACCGTGAGTTAAAAATATTCCCTTGATCTTTTCTGAATTTTTAATGAGATATGAAACATCAGGTATTACAATATCAATTCCAAACATATCATCATCTGGGAACTTTAATCCACAATCTATTATAATAATATCTTCCTTATATTCAATAGCTGTTATATTCTTCCCAATTTCGTTGATACCACCAAGAGGAATTATTTTTATCTTCGCTCTTTCATTTTTCATACTTCCCCTCCTTTTTCCTATATTATTTATAAACAAAGGTTCTTTCTCTAAGTACCTTTAAAGAATAATAAGTTAACGCTGTTTTAATTTTAGTATTAAGTTCCCACTAAGATCCTCTATGTTAAGCTAAATTCTTCTTAAATATAAATCACGCATGAAAAGTTTTCCTTTATTTTATCAGACATCAACACAATAACCCAATGTAGTTTCAATTAGGCTTATTCATCGTAATCTGATACATCATATTTAAAAACAGGTTTCGACTTTTTATTTTCTTTCAGATACCTTATTAAAATTCCTTTTATTCATCATTTAGTTTTCTTTCTGACATTCATCACATATTCCATAAAATTTTACACTATGATCTAAAATCTTAAATTTATATCGGTTTTGAATATCCACCTCAAGATCTTCTAATAAATCATCTTGTACTTCTAATACTTTATGGCAAATATTGCAAATCAAATGATGATGTCTATGTGTTTCATTAGAATGTAATATTTCATATCTACTACATCCATCATTTAGTTCTAATCTAGATATAACTCCCAATTCTTCTAACAAAAGAATAGTTCTATATACCGTTGCAAGCCCTATTTCCGGGCAGCTTTTCTTTACTTTATCATATATTTCTTCCGCCGTTAAGTGTTGACCTTCATTGTCAATAATTGTATCAACAATTGATCTCCTTTGCGGCGTTAATTTATAACCCTTCTTTTTTAAATCTTCCTTTAAGGCATCCATATCAATTAAATTTGATACATCCATATCTAACACCTCACTTAATTATATTAACTTAAGTCATGACAAACATATTTTAATCACGTTACTTCTAAAATTAATGAGTACTTATTTTCACGCCTATTCTTCAAATAAACCTTCTTCATTCATAAGCGTTTCATAAGTATCTAATACCATTTCAAATTCTTCATCATCATCTTCTAAAGCTATAAATATTTCACTACCATCTTCATCTTTAAAAATCTTAAAAGCGTAAGCTTCATCAGTTTCTTCAAATGTAGGTGTTGCAATGATATATTGCCCTTTTAATTTTTCTATTTCAAAGTATATAATAACCTCAAATTTCACATCATTTCCATCTGCATCAGGTATATATACATATTTTGCATCTTTATCCATAAAACATATCCCTTCTGTTTTAATTTTTCTGTTCTATAATTCTATAAAAACTTTTAAACTTTTTTAATACTCTGATAATTTATTATGCTTAAACTCATTTAACATTTATTATGCTACTAGTCATATTTACTCAATTTAAATCCATCCATAAAAATACAGTATACCATTTCACTTTAAATAGACATTAATTATTTTGAAATCCTATCTAAATATCCTTGTAATATATAAGTAGATGCTACTTTATCTACTATTTTCTTTCTTTTATTTCTTGACAAATCCGCTTCAAGCATGGCTTTATGGGCTGCAACAGTAGTTAGACGTTCATCCCAGAACTCAACTCGAACTCCAAGTTCTTCTTCCACTGTCTTACCAAACGCCATAGTTATTTCTCCTGACGGTCCTATAGTTCCGTTCATATTTTTAGGCAATCCAACAACAATCACTTCTGCCTTATATTCATCACAAAACTTCTTTATTTCCTTTATATCTTGCTCTCTATTAGTTCTTCTTATAGTAGTAAGACCTTGAGCTGTGAACCCTAACGGATCACTTACCGCCACTCCTATTGTCTTCGAACCTACATCTAATCCAATTATTCTCAAACTATAACACCTTTCTGGCATATTTGTAAAATAATAATTCAACTTTTGCTAGTCTATTTTATTTTATATGCCTAAAAAAATAAAAGTGCCCGTATAAACGGGCACTCTCTACTTTATCTCTAAATAAGATTTTATAACTTCTTCTAGTATATCATCTCTTTCGAGTTTTCTTACTAAAGCTCTTGCTCCGTTGTAATTAGTGATGTAAGTAGGGTCTCCTGAAAGCAAATATCCAACTAACTGATTTATAGGATTATATCCCTTCTCTTTTAATGAATTATAAACCTCAGTTAATATTGTTTTTGTAAGAGTTTCTTTATTCTTACTTAAATCAAATTGCATTGTATGTTCAATATTGTTACTCATAAAATTGTTGCAGTAAGCAACCCACCCCCTTAATCATGGTATAAGGAAACGACATCCATATATATTTATTATTAACTTTATATTTAATATTTATTCACTAATCTATACTTTGATTATACTCTATATTTCATAAAAAGTATACTACTTTACTAAAGTTCCCACTTTTTTATAAGATTCATCAATAGCTTCCTTTATTTTTTCTGGCATTTTTCCACCTGCTTGAGCCATGTCCGGTCTTCCACCACCGCCACCGCCAAGTATAGATGCTATATCTTTAATTAATTTTCCACAATGAGCACCTTTAGCTACTGCTTCTTTGCTTGCCATAGCGCAGATTGCAACTTTTCCTGAGCCGGCACTCATAAGTAAAACTATACTATTTTGAACCTTATCTCTTACCTTTTCGCAAACATCTCTTAACGCATCACTATCAACATCTTTTAATTCATATGCTATTACATTAACGCCATTTACATTTTTTGCTGCTGCAATTATATCATCTAGACCCATTGTTGCAAATTTTGATTTTAATGCTGCTATTTCTTTTTCTTTTTCTTTTAATTCTTTAGCTTGCTGATCAAGTTTAGTTAACACTTCTCTTTCTGAACATTTAAGTCTACTAGAAATTTCTTTTAATAGATCCTTCTTCTCATTAACTAGTTTATAAGCTTCATTTCCAATTACAGCTTCTATTCTTCTAGTTCCAGCAGCAATACCACTTTCGGATACAATCTTAAATAATCCAATCTTTCCTGTATTATCTATATGTGTTCCACCACATAATTCTTTAGAATATTCTCCAGCCATTACAACTCTGACTTTATCAGAATATTTATCATCAAATATACCTATAGCTCCAGTATTTTTTGCATCCTCAAGATCCATAACTTCTGTAACAACTGGTGTAACACTGGTTATTGCTTCATTTACTAATTCTTCAACCTTAGCTATTTCTTCTTCTTTCATAGCTTCAAAGTGAGAGAAGTCAAATCTAAGTCTATCATCGCTTACATATGATCCTGCTTGATGAACATGTGATCCAAGCACTGTAACTAACGCTTTATCCAAAAGATGCGTTGCTGTATGGTTCTTTTTAATACTTTCGCGTCTAGCTTTATCTACTTCTAAAGTAACCTTCTCGCCTACCTTAAGCTCTCCTGATAAAACTTCTACAAAATGAACTATTTTTCCACCAATATTCTTTTTAGTGTCAACAACTTTTGCTTTGAATCTATCATTAAATATAACACCTGTATCACCTATTTGTCCACCCATTTCTGCGTATAAAGGTGTAACATCAGTAACTATAATAGCTTTATTTCCTTCAGTTATGCTCTCTGCAAAATCTTCGCCTTCTATTAATACCTTAACCTCTGCATCTAAAGCATCATTGTCGTATCCATCAAAAACTGTTTCAATATCCGCTGGAATTACATCTAAAGTTTTTACATCTGCTCCCATATAATTTGAAGTTTTTCTTGCACTTCTAGCTCTATCTCTTTGAACTTTCATTTCTTCATGGAAAGCATCTTCATCTAAAGATAAACCTTCATCTTCTAATATTTCTTTTGTAAGCTCCATAGGGAAACCAAAAGTATCATATAATTTAAATCCATCAGCACCCTTAAGTACTTTTTCATTACTTTCTTTTAATTCACTTACAAATCCATTTAATATTTCCATTCCTGAATCTAAAGTTTCTCTAAATTTATCTTCTTCTATTTTAATAACTTTTTTAATATATTCTTTTTTAGCTTCTAATTCTGGGTAAGCAGCCTTTGAATCTCTAATAACAATATCACATAAATTGCAAAGGAAAGCATCTTTGATTCCTAAAGTTTTTCCATGTCTTGCTGCTCTTCTAAGAAGTCTTCTTAAAACATATCCTCTTCCTTCATTTGATGGCATTACATCATCAGAAATTAGGAATGTTATTGATCTTATATGATCAGTTATGATTCTTAAAGAAATATCTTTTTTACTGTCTTCACCATATTTAATATTTGCAAGCTTAGATACTTCATTTAAGATATTTTCCAATGTATCAATTTCAAATACGCTATTCTTATTTTGCATTACAACTGAAAGTCTTTCAAGCCCCATACCTGTATCTATATTAGTGCTTGCAAGCTTCTCATAGTTGCCTTTTCCGTCTCCATCAAATTGTGTAAATACAAGGTTCCATACTTCAATTATTTTATCCGCATCAGATAATACTTCAAATTCTTCTGAATTAGTTGGAACTTCATCTGTTCTACTAAAGTGAATTTCTGTACAAGGACCACAAGGACCTGCACCATGTTCCCAGAAATTATCTTTCTTCCCTAATCTAAATATATGATTCTTATCTACATCTGTAAGTGTAGTCCAATATTCATAAGCTTCATCATCATCTAAATATATTGTTACATATAATTTTTCCTTTGGCATTTCTAAAACTTCAGTTAAGAATTCCCATGCCCATGGAATTATTTCCTTTTTAAAATAATCACCAAAAGAGAAGTTTCCAAGCATTTCAAAGAAAGTACAGTGTCTGCTTGTGATTCCTACGTTTTCAATATCACCAGTTCTAACGCATTTTTGACATGTTGTGATTCTTCTTCTAGGTGGTTCTTGTAGCCCCGTAAAATATGGTTTTAATGGAGCCATACCTGCATTTATTAATAATAAACTCTTATCGTTCTTTGGCACCAAAGAAAAACTTTCTAATCTTAAATGTTCTTTACTTTCAAAAAATTTTAAATAAGCTTCTCTTAAATCATTGGTTTTCATAAACTTCATAAATTATTCCTCCACTTTTTCAGTTAACAATTAGCTATTAACAGTTGATGATGATATTCCTATGAAATATCATTTTATTTTGTTTTTTAAATCTTCTAATGAAGATATTATAATTATTTTAAATTTATTTAATTGTGCCTTATTAAAGAATAAAAAAAAGCCTTCTCCCTACACAGAGCAAAGGGACGAAAGCTAAAATTCCGCGGTACCACCCTAATTATGTATGAATTTCATACATCACTTAGTAATTTATAGCTCCTAGGCAGCTTCAAAATATATAGCAAAAAGTTTTCACCATCCACTTTCTCTCTAAAATATCTATAATAAATTTACTCATCCTATTCATCGCTTAATATTTAATTATTTCACCAAAAATTATATTTCATATAGATAATTATGTCAACATTAAGAATCTTCAACAGCTTATTTTCAAATGCCGACTGCACAAAAATATTTATGATTTCTGATAGACATATGCATTTAAAGACTCACAAATATATAGCTATATCCAATTTTGTCTTAAATTTAATATATACTTTAATCCAAAGAGATTAATATTTAGTTAAAATAAATAATAATTTATGTCATCATACAGTACCTTGATAATAACAGCAACCGGAACCACTAAAACCATTCCTATAAACCCGCCTATTTTGTCTCCAATAAGTAACAGAATTATAACTACAAAAGGATGCATGTCAGTGCTTTCTCCTGTTATCTTTGGAGATAAAATATCTCCTTCTAATTGCTGAATGAAAAACATTCCAAGCGTTACCCAAAGTGCTTTTACAGGAGAATCTAAAAGTGCAACTATAATTGCCGGCACTGCACCAAATATTGGTCCAAAATAAGGTATTATATTAAATACAGCATTTAGAATAGAAATCCATATAGGAAATTTCACTTTTAACGCAAGTAATATAATAAATGTTAATATTCCAATTAATCCAGAAAGCAATAACTGACTTGTTATATATCTTGTTAATACTCTATCTATATTAGATAAAATTTTCTTTGTTATCTCTCTTTTTTCAGTTGGTAATAATAATAACATCTTATTATAAATCTTATTTCCATCACAAAGGAAATAATAAATCATAATTGGTACAATTGCAAATAGCATTATATCATCACCAATATTCATCAATCTTTCTACAACACTTTCTGAAAAATTCATCCAAAAAGCATTTCCTTTTTCTAAGATTTCATTGTATATTGCACTATTTGTAATAACGCCATTCTTATCAAATTTTTTTAATGTTTCTTCTAAGAAACTCCTTATATTTTCAAATACATTGCTGATATTTAATAATTCATTGAAAAGCGTAGGAACTATTACTATTACACACGTAACAATAATCCCAAGCACTATTAATATAACTAATACAGAGGCAGCTTTTTTACTTACTTTAAATTTTCCTTCTATTGCATCTCTGATAGGAGTTAATGTGTAAGCTAAAATAAAAGATATTAAAATAATATTTATTATAGCATTTACAGACTCATTGAAAAGGTAAGCTAATATTAAAGTTATGCAGAGCAGCAAAGTAATTAATAATAATATTGATTTCTTATGCTTTCTTAACTGCATTATATCTCTCCATATTATGAGGCATTGATTTAAACGAAACCCAATCCTTTCCAGTGTATAATATATATTTTTCTCCAAGTATGCATCTGCTTAAAAGAACTATCTGCTTACCTTTTATCATCTTATCTACTAATCCTGATGTCATCACTATTGCCTTTATTGAATAATCTTTTATATCTATTATCAAATCCTCTAAAACACCTTTTACATTACCCTTTGTATCAATTATCTCCATATATTTAATTTCCTTAAATGTTAATCCATTACCTTTTCTTATTAAATTTATTATCATATCTTCACCTATATCAATAACATCTTCCATATCAACATAATCATTCTTAGAAAACAAGCTGCTGTTTGAGACCCTAAAGCCCATAATCTTTCCAAGGTGAAAATCTATATATAAATCTTCTATAATACCAATTTTTTTGCCTTTAATATTGTAAACATTTTTAAAAAAGAAATCTCTAGTCTTAAACATATATCCCTCCAGCTAATAAAATTACACAGTCATTATCTATACAATGCCCAGCTATTAGGAAAATTATTCATAATTAACTTATATATAGATCATATTCCACTACAATAGCATACTTTTCACTTGTAATTTATCACTAATTTAGACATATATATGCTGCAATTGATTTCCTGCATTTTATATTCAGGCATTCGCTTAACTTACAAGTATCATAAATGCAACTTTATTATTGCTAGCAACATATATACCAAATTACTTTTTTCATCGTATCATATAAGTTTACAAAAAAATTATAGCTGAGAGTATCTACCTTTATACTCTCAGCTATAACAAAAAATAAATTTCTATTAAATTATTTTTTCAATTATTCCGCCACCAACAACTATTTCATCATCATAAAATACAACTGATTGGCCCTTAGTTATTGCTCTTTGTTTTTCAGTAAAAGTAACCTTTACTCTGCCATTTTCCATTGGAGATAAAACCGCACTTGCTGGTTTCGCTGAATATCTAATTTTAGCTTTAACCTCTATTTCTTTTTCAAGTTTATCAAATGCAATAAAATTCACATCTGTCGCAATTAAACCATTCTTAAATATATCCTCTTCAGCGCCTAATATAACTTCATTTGTCTTAGCATTTATTCCTGTTACAAAAACTGGTCTTCCAAGTGAAAGCCCAAGACCTTTTCTCTGACCTATGGTATAATACACAATTCCTTTGTGTTTTCCAAGTATATTACCATTCTTATCAACAAAGTTTCCAGGCTTAACCCTGTCTGGTTTTGCTTCTAAAATATATTTTCCATGATCATTATCAGAAATAAAACAAATCTCTTCACTGTCTTTTTTATTATGAACAGCAAGACCTATTTCTTTTGCTATTTCTCTTATTTTAGTTTTTTCGTACTCTCCACATGGCATCAATGTATGTGCTAATTGATCTTGTGTAAAATTATATAAAGCATAAGTTTGATCTTTTCTGTCATCATCGGATCTTATTAGAAGATATCTATCATCACGCTTTTCAATTTTAGCATAATGACCTGTAGCTACGTAATCTGCTCCTATACCTTTTGCTCTTCTTAAAAGTTCATCAAATTTTAAGTGTTTATTGCATTCAATACAAGGATTAGGTGTATTTCCATCTATGTATTCCTGAACAAACGGTTCTATAACTTTTTCTTTAAAATAATCTCTAAAATTTAAAACATAAAATGGTATATCTAGTTTGTCACAAACTCTTCTTGCATCATCAACAGCAGAAAGGGAGCAGCAGCCCCCTTCCCTTTCTTCAAATTCATTATCATGTTGCCAAATTTGCATTGTAGCACCAATAACTTCATATCCCTGCTGTTTTAATAAATATGCGGCAACAGAACTATCTACACCACCACTCATACCTACTAAAACTTTTTTCTTCATAAATCACCTATTATTCTTCTCCATGTACAGCAGCATGTAAATCTTCATCACTATGCTCTTCCATTGGTATTACTTCTAATCCGTTTTTCGCTCTATAATCATTGATTGCTTTATGAATTGCTTCTTCTGCAAGCACTGAACAGTGCATCTTTACTGGTGGAAGTCCATCTAAAGCTTCTGCAACAGCTTTATTAGTTAATTCCCATGCTTCATCTAAAGTTTTTCCTTTAATTAATTCAGTTGCCATTGATGATGAAGCAATTGCAGATCCACATCCAAAAGTCTTAAATTTAACATCTTGTATTATGTTATCTTCAACCTTTAAATAAATTTTCATTATATCCCCGCATTTAGCGTTTCCAACTTCACCTACACCATTTGCATCCTCTATTTCTCCTACATTTCTTGGATTTTGGAAATGTTCCATAACTTTTTCACTGTATATCATATTATTTATCTCCCTTCTTTAAAAAGTCATCCCATAACGGTGACATATTTCTTAATCTTTCTATTATTGGTGGTACAACTTCTAAAACATAATCTACATCTTCTTCAGTTGATCCTTCGCCCATTGTCAGTCTTAATGAACCATGAGCGATTTCATGAGGAAGACCTATTGCAAGCAATACATGTGAAGGGTCTAAAGATCCTGATGTACAGGCACTACCGCTTGATGCACAAACTCCCTTAAAATCTAATGATAATAGGATAGATTCACCTTCTATAAATCTAAAACAAACATTAACATTTCCAGGTAATCTCTTATCTCCTTTTGGTCCATTTAATCTTGTATATGGAATTTTTAAAAGTCCATCTATTAACTTGTCTCTTAGGGCTGTTAGCTTCTTCATATGTTCTTCCAAACCATTATGTGCAAGTTCCATAGCCTTTCCAAGACCTACAATAGCCGCTATATTTTCAGTTCCAGCTCTTCTATTTCTTTCTTGAGCTCCACCATGAATTAAGTTATCAATCTTAATTCCTTTCTTTATATATAAAACACCGATACCTTTTGGTCCATAGATCTTATGACCTGCAAGTGATAACATATCAATGTTCATATCTTTAACATCTACTGGCACATTTCCAACCGCTTGAACTGCATCTGTGTGGAAGAAAATATTTTTTTCTTTACAAATTTCTCCAATTTCCTTTATCGGTTGAATTGTTCCTATTTCATTATTTGCAAACATTATACTTACTAAAATAGTTTTGTCTGTTATTGCATTTTTTAAATCTTCTAAATTAATAAAACCTTCTTCATTAACATCTAAATATGTAACTTCAAAACCATTCTTCTCTAAATATGCACAAGTATGAAGAACTGCATGATGTTCTATCTTAGTTGTTATAATGTGATTTCCTTTGTTTTTATGTGCTGATGCAATTCCTTTTATTGCCCAGTTATCAGCCTCTGATCCACCTCCTGTAAAATATACTTCATCAGGTAAGCAGTTTAATGCTTCTGCAACTTGTTCTCTAGCTTTATCTATAGATCTTTTTGTTTCTCTTGATATTCCATAAAATGAAGATGGATTTCCGAACTTTTCAGTAAAATAAGGAAGCATTTCTTCTAATACTTCTGGTTTTACATAAGTCGTTGCTGAATAGTCCATATATACATTTTTCATTATTCTTCACTCCTATCTGCTTCTGCTATCTTAATACTACTTTTTTTATTTTTAATGACTTCATAATCATCAAGTATATCTTGTAATGTAATTGAATTCACAACACTGTCTATGCTATTTTTAATTTTTTCCCATACTGCCTTTGTAGCACAACAATCTGCACTGTCACATTCTACTCCATCTATACAATCAGCTATTTCGATAGGTCCTTCTAAAATAGTCATTATATCCCCTACCGTTATTTCACTTGGTGGCTTGCATAAAACATATCCGCCTTGTGCTCCTCTTATACTTCTTATAACATTTGCACGTCTAAGTGGACTAAATAATTGTTCTAAATAGTATTCAGAAAGATTTTCTCTTTTTGATATAGTCTTTATAGAAACCGGAGCGCCTCCATAGCTAGATGCTAAATCTACCATTGCCCTAACTCCATATCTTCCTTTAGTTGAAAGCTTCATTCTTTCACCTCTTTGTTTCATTAATATAATAATTTCGCTTATATCTTACCAAATTACTCGGCTTTTGTCAAACCATAATTTTTTATTTTCTCCCAATACTTCCTTATGCTTTCTTCATACTTATTATTTTGTTTACAATAATATATTTTTCCTTCTAGTTCTTTTGGCATATAATTTTGTTTTACATAATGATTTTCATAGTCATGAGGATATTTATATCCAGCAACTCCAAGTTTAGCTGCCCCCATATAATGGGCATCTTTTAAATGCATAGGAACATCTCCAAAATTAATGCTTTCCAAATCATTCATTGCTGCATCTATAGCTAGACATGCACTATTTGACTTTGGCAAAGTTGCTAGGTATATAACTATTTCTGATAAAATAATTCTTGCTTCTGGAAATCCAACTTTTAAAGCAAGCTCTATGCCTGAATTAACAACAGATAATGCATTTGGAAAAGCGAGTCCTATGTCTTCAGCTGCAATAACAGAAAGCCTTCGCACAATAGCAGTTAAGTTTCCACCCTTAATAAGCCTTGCCAAATAATGAATAGCAGCATCTGGATCACTTCCTCTAATGCTCTTTTGAAGTGCACTTAATAAATTATAAAATTCATCACCACTAGAATCTGCTCTCATGTTAGACTGGCCCAAACTCTCAATATACTCAGCAGAAATGGTTCTAATATTTTTCACTTGTGAATTTATAGCAAGTTCCAATATATTATAAGCCTTTCTGTAATCACCTTGAGATATTTCCGCAATATAATTTAGTGCTTCATTGGAATATTCTATTTTTACGCCCTCAGCAGTTAACTTATTTATGGAATTTTCTAAGCCAATTATAATATCAGAAGTTTCTAACGGTTTAAAAGAAAATATATTACATCTACTTATAATTGCTTTATGTATTACGAAATAAGGATTTTCAGTAGTACTTGCAATCAAAGTTATTCTTCCATCTTCTATAAATTCTAATAAAGCCTGCTGCTGTTTCTTATTAAAATGCTGAATTTCATCTATATATAAGACTACTCCATTATAATTTAATAAGTTATTCATATTATCAGTTATATCCTGAATATCTTTTACAGATGCAGTTGTCGCGTTTAACTTATAGAATTTCTTATCTACATAATTGGCCATTATGTTAGCCAAGGTAGTCTTTCCTGTTCCAGGAGGTCCATAGAATATACAATTACATATGTTCCTACTTCCTATCAAATTATATAATGGCTTTCCTTCACTTAAAATATGCTTCTGTCCTACAAAATGCTCTAATTTATCAGGCCTCATCAAATCTGCCAATGGTCTCATTGTTTCACCTCTTTGTGCCATTATATATAAAAGTATTAATACATTTTATATACCTATTCTATCTATAATTTATTCCTGAACATCCAACAAAAAATATTATAGCATAGAAAACATACTATTCCAGTAACTTTAATAAATTTTCCAATTAATTAAGACAAAAATGCGGATAATCTTTAATTTCGACCATCCGCATTATCTTTAAAACACTCAAACTAGTTTAATATTCATATTATAGCACATATTGATTGAAAAGTATAACTTTTTTTTATTTTACTTAATCATAATTTCCTCTGGCTTTGAAGATGAAACATAATATAATTTACCACTACCACTATCCATCATCGAGATATTAGCAGATATTTCAACTGTTCCACTTGCACCCTTATCAAGTTTATATCCATTTGTATAATCTCCAGTTATATATGCATCCTTTCCATTTAAAGTTATATAAACATCTTTTGTAACAGTATAGGTTTTACCAGTTGCATATATATATTCATTATATGTCCCTGGTGTAAAGCTAGCTGCAGGCTTTATAGTAGTTGTTCCATCTGCATTTTTGTCTATTTCAGCTTCTTTAGTAATTTCTGTAGAGGCTTTATATTGATTTTCAAAAACTTGTTGACTTAACTGACTATATCCTGAGCTCCCCCCCTTATCATTATGATGTTCAGAACTATTGTTATCTGTTTCCTCACCTGTATCTGCCGGATTACTTGGATTGGTTATTGAAACTGGTACCCCGGCAGATGTGAATGCTAAAACTGGAGCTGGCATCTTGTCACCTATAGCTTCTCCTGTTGCTGCAAAAGTATAAACTACACCATTAATTGTTACTTGACCTTTTTGCATTGCTCCGTTTGGGGCAAAGTAATATATTTTATTATCAATCTTGATTACACCAGTCTGCATTGCTCCAGAAACTGAAGCAAAATACATTACTCCATTATCATTTATCCATCCTGTTTTCATAGCACCTGATGGCTGCATATAATACCATACTCCTCCATCATTTACCCAGCCTGTCCTCATTTCACCTGATGACTGCATATAGTACCATGTACCCTTATCATTTAGCCATCCTGTCTTCATGTCACCTGATGGCTGCATATAATACCATATACCTCCATCATTTACCCAGCCTGTTTTCATATATCCGTCCGAACCAAAGTAATACCATACACCATCTATACTCTCCCATCCAACAGAATATGAGCTTCCTTCTGTATTCCACCATCCACTATTATCATGTTTCCATTCTGCCGAAGCACTTATTGGCGATAGAGCTGCTATTGTTAATGCTGCTGCTATTGCCGCTAATATTTTTCTTATTTTTAAGCTTTTCATTATTATTATTATACCCTCCTTGTATTCTTCCAAAAGAAACTCTTTTTTCTAATATTTAAGTAAAGCCTTTGCGTACGAAACTTCTTCCCACGATATACCATTAACTCTATCTATAATTGTTTGTAAATTATCAGAGTTAAGTTGAATTATCACGTTTCCACTCTTTGTTATAGATGCAGTTGTCTTCCCTTGACTATCCTTCCCAAATGTAACATCAAAACTTTTATCATACGCCTTTGTAATATCAATGACCTTTTGCTCTGCATTTATTCTATCTGTTCCAACTTTAGAATCCATTGCCTGCACTTTTTGTGCAATCTCTACAAATTTATTCTTAAATTTATTAAACGTATCCTCATCTTTTGTTGCTTTACCTAAAACACTTGCTACTGTATTGTTTTTATTATTCTGAATTTTAGTTATGAGCTTATCTATAGATGCATTGCTTGAAAGCTGGGAGTCAATTTCATTTAGGACATCTTCACTTAAGATGTCTCCAATCTTAGCATCTTTGTCAACTCCAGAAAATACACCTGTTGGATTGGTACCATTTTCATATTGATTCACGGCTATTTTTATTAAGTCAGCATTACTAGGTATAGTAACTGCTGATGCTCCAATAGATGTAGAACAAGATAGCACAAGTCCAACTGTCCCTATTGCTAATACTTTTTTGACCTTCATTTTATTCTATCCCCTTTCATTATTGTGACTACGTAATTATAAGTTAATTATAGCTATTTGCATCAGCCTATTGTAAATTTTTACCATATAATTTATATTATATCATTTTCCTTTTAATTACAATATATATTAACTTTACTTTGTAATTTATATATCTCGTTAAACACGTCTATGATGAATTTTATATTCATCTTGCTATTTTTTAAAATTATGTTTAATTTTTCCATTTAGCATGGTAAATTATATATAAAGTCTATCTTATGGTCTTTTAAATACAGACTTTAAATCAAATGTATAAGAGGTGTTAAAATGAGAAATTTAAAATTAAAGACATTACTAATCATTATGGCTGCAACACTTTCAGTTTCGGTAGTTATAATTCCAACTAAAGCCTCAGCTGCTTGGATACAAACTGATAGCGGTAATTGGAACTACAGTAATGGAAATAGCTTAGTTTCTGGATGGAAATCTATTGACGGACAATGGTATTTCTTTGATTCTAACGAAAATATGAAAACTGGATGGTTAAATAACGAAGGTACATGGTATTATCTTTCCACTTCTGGAGAGATGAAAAACGGCTGGATAAACGATAGGGGCACATGGTACTATACTAATTCATCTGGTGCTATGCAAACTGGATGGCTGCTTTATAATGGTTCCTGGTATTATCTAAATCCATCAGGCACTATGCAGACTGGATTTGCTAGCGTAAATGGTAAAACTTATTACTTAAGCGAATCTGGAGCAATGAAGACAGGAAACGTTACTATTAACGGAGTAAATTATACTTTTGCTGCTACCGGAGAAAAAATCAGCTCATCTCCTGTAAATGCGACAGCAGCTGCTAATGCAGGAACAACTACTAGTACTAGCTCTAGTTCGTCAGCTTCAGGAGGAACCTCTGGCGGATCTAGTTCTGGCGGGTCAGGAGGATCCTCTGGTGGTTCATCCGGAAGTTCTAGCTCAAGCTCATATTCTAAAAGCCTATATGGAACTTGGGATGTATCAAGTATAGTAACACCTAAACTTAAGAATGCTGTTTCTAATGAAAATAAAGATAATTTCGTAAAACTAGCTGTAGGACTAGATTTTACAATAAGCAGCACCAGAATAACTTTAAATGGATTTGGACAAGTTAATAATCCTTCTATTAGTGAAGGAACTATAACTTCTTCAGCTTTTTATAGCAAATACGGAAATACCTTTAAGGAATTAGGAATATATGGTGATCAAGTTAAATATGTTTCCAGCAATATAACTGCAACTTATAATTCTAAAGATTATAACATCCCAGTAACTGTTCTTATTGCAGATGACGGAAACGTATATGCCTTAGTAGACAACTACGCACTTTATAAATTAGCAAAACAATAATCACTTTACTTATTTAATTTTAAGTAAAATTAAAGTATGCTGTTATAGTTTTTATAATTGAGACAAACTGTAACAACATACTTTATATTTTTTTATTAACCTAATCTGTTCTATTTATTCCATATATGATTCTTATACTTGTCTGCGAAAAGTTTTAAATTTTCTAGGTGCTTGTACGGAACTTGTGCCTCACTTACTAATTTACGTATCTTTCTAAACATTTTTTATAGAATAACATTTCCCTTAGCACGCCTTTAACTGTTTCCAAAATAATTTAATCTTCTTCTATTAGTTCCACTTCTGATAAATCTATCTCTAAATCTTTAAACCTTATAGCATTAAATTTCTCGTTTAATGTACAACTATGCTTTAATTCATATTTATTATTTACTAATGAATAAATCCATATTTTTTTACTCATTGGTGATACAATCCAATATTCTGGTACACCATATTCTTCATATAGGTCCTTTTTAGAAATAAGATCATCATCCGGATTTGATGGACTTAAAACTTCTATAATTAATTGTGGAATTCCTATATAACCTCTATAAAAAATTTGATTTTTATCACAATACACTGCAACATCTGGAGCCACTTCAGCTTTTTTCGATTTTATTAAATTATCAATACTATTTTTATCAGACTTAATAATAGTTGGATCTTCTTTAGTTAGAAATAAAGCAGCTTCAATTGAAACATTACAAGACTTCTTGAAATAATTTTTTAATTGCAAATATAATTCTCCTTGTAACTCTATATGGTTATATCTAGGTCTTGGCGACATATATTTTATATTATTAATCCATTCTTCTTTTAATAATGAGTTTTCTAATTTATTAGGTTCCATACTATCATCTCCTCTATACAATAACTATATCATAAAATCACCTAATAATTTAATATAACCTACATCTAATCTTCTTAAAGATTCTACACAGTTAATATTTATAATAGTGCTTAACATCTTTTTTTAGAAGTATATATCTTATAATAAATGAAATAAAAAACTGCTAAGCCTATTATTGAGCCAGAAAAATCTACTAATACATCACTAACCATAGCTGTTCTTCCTGGTATGAAAGACTGATGGAATTCATCAGTTACTGCATAAAGCAAGCAAATAAATAATATGTAAATTACTGCATCCTTTCCTTTTTTGTTATATACGAACAGTATGCCGCTTACAAAAATAGCTAATGTCATATATAAAAATCCATGGGCATTTTTTCTGATTATGTGATCTAATTGACTTAATCTTGCTGACTGTAAATTAGATGTATTTTTATTTGCTTGTGTCTCATAGTTTACTTCTGCATTTTGATTTACTTTTTCATCACTATTAGTGGACTTATCTAGTTTCGACTGACTTATTGTATTATCTGGCAGTTCATTTTGTAATTTTGATTTAGCTTCCTCAATTATGTTAACTACTTTAATACTTTCGCTATGAGAAACCTGCCCATTGCTGCTTGACATGAAAAATATAAATCCCATCCAAAATAAACATAAAAGTATAATAACTTTCCTCACTTAAGTACCTCTTTTCTTTATTAATTTAAATCTTTATAAAGATAAACGTGAATATTTAATTATTTACCTATATTTCATATATTAAACAATCATAAACACTTCAAAATAAAAAAACAGATAAGATTTTTGAATTAATTCATCTTATCTGTTATATTTAATTTCCATATTATTTAAAATTATACTTAACAATTTTGTGATTTTATTAAAATAACCTCTTTTTCACTTATATTTTATCTCAATTCTACTTTTCTTAAGCAAAAAGCTACATTAAATAATCCTTTAGTGTAATCATTACAATTGATAATTTTTTACAAAGATCTGACCCCTTTGTGAGCGCATCATGACCGAACTTACTAATACATTTTTTAAAAATATAACCCTATAAATTACTTTAATAAAATTTTATAAAAAAATAAGCAGTAAGAATTCAACACTCTTACCACTTACCTTTGCCTACTTTTCACTTTTATCCAAATAAAGTTCTATCACTTAATGCTTCTGCTCCATTAGCTTTTTCAAAAAGCCCAAGAAGTTTATTATTATCTAACTTTTCTTTTTCTTCATCTTTAACATCTACTAGTATTTTACCCCTATGCATCATGAAAAGTCTGTTACCATTTTCAAGAGCATGTTTTAGATTATGTGTAACCATAAGGGTTGTTATTCCGCTTTCCTTAACAATCTTTCTAGTAATGTCCATTATTATCTCTGATGTTTTTGGATCTAAGGCAGCGGTATGCTCATCTAAGAGCAATAATTTCGGTTTAGACATTACTGACATAAGCAGCGTCAAGGCTTGTCTCTGTCCTCCAGATAAAAGCAATACTTTATTATAAAGTTTATCTTCCAAGCCTAAATTAAGCTCTCTTACCATCTCTTTATAATAGTCTATTCTCTTCTTATTTATACCAAATCCAAGTCCAAATGTTTTTCCCTTATTATCTGCAAGGGATATATTTTCTAATATGGTCATATTAGGCGCAACACCTTTAGATGGATCTTGAAATACTCGTCCTATAGACTTTGACCTCATATACTCCGGCTTATCAATAACTTCATCTCCATCCAATAATATTGACCCTGCATCGGCTTCTAATGTTCCCGATATCATATTCAATAATGTTGACTTACCAGCTCCATTAGAACCAATTACACTTATAAAATCACCTTGTTTAACTTCTAAGGACAATTTATCAAACACCCTGTTTTCATTTATTGTATTTGGATTAAATACCTTGGATAGTTGTCTCACCTTTAGCATTTTTTGCACCACCTTCCACAATAGTTTTTTTCTTTTTAAATTTAAGAACCCCACTGTTAGAACATAATGCTATAACTACAATTATTGCAGTCATTAATTTTAAATCATTAGCATTTAAACCTAATTTTAAGACAATTGCTATTGCTGCTTTATATATGACTGCACCAAATATTGATAATGTAGTCACTTTAACAAATGATATTCTTTCAAATAATGATGTACCAATTATTACAGCTGCAAGTCCCATTACTACTGTACCTGTTCCCATTCCAACATCACTAAAACCTTGGTATTGTGCTGTTAGCGCTCCAGCAAGTGCAACTAATGCATTACTTATCATAAGTCCTAAAACCTTAACTAAATCTTTATTTACCCCAAGAGATGAAACTACCTGTTCATTATCTCCTACAGCTCTAAGTAAAAATCCAGATTTTGTTTTCAAATATAAATCTAATAATATTTTTACAATAATAACTATTACTAAAATCAATACTAGGGCCGGAATAGATAATTTAAATAAATTCGGTGTATTAAACAATGGAATATTAGCTTTTCCCATTATTCTTAAGTTTATTGAATACAAACCTATCATAACTAATATTCCAGCCATTAAGTTTGTTATCTTAAGCTTTACGTGTAAAAATGCTGTTACTCCTCCAGCTATTGCCCCACCTATAGTTGCCACTATTATTGTGATCCAAGGATTAACTCCTTTTACCAGCAATGCTGCAGAAATTGCAGCACCAAGTGGGAATGTTGAATCTACAGATAGATCAGGAAAATCTAAAATTTTGTAAGTTATATATACTCCAATGGAAACTAGTGAAAATAGTAGTCCTTGTTCTAAAATATTTATTAAAACTCCCACTATTCAACGCCTCCAGTTACCTTCTTACAACTTTCTTCTATATCTGATGGAATTGTTACATTTAACTTTTTAGCAACATCAGTATTTATAGTATACGACATATCACTTAATGTACTTATTTCAACATCTGATGGTTTCTTTCCATCTAAAACTTCTGCCGCTTTGTATCCTGCCTCTTTACCTAATTTATAATAATCTATACCTATTGATGCAAGACCGCCTTTTTCTACAACCGCCTCTTCTGCACCTATTATAGGAACGTTTTTATCTAAACAAAGTTTGCCAACTAATGCATAACCAGATGCAACTGTATTATCTGTTGGAGTATATAATGCATCTATTTGATCTAATGCACTTGTTAAATTTTGATTTATTTCATTTACATTAGTAACTCCAACTTCTTTCACTGCTAGTCCTTCTTTTTCAGCTGCTTCTTTAAGTTCATCAACTTGAACTACTGAATTTGTTTCTGAAGTATTATAAATTACACCTATTGTCTTTGCATTTGGAAGTAATTTTTTAAGAAGTTCTATTTGCTTGTCAACCGGAACCTTATCCGATGTTCCAGTAACATTTGTCCCTGAACTTTTCCAATCTTTTGCTACTTCAGCCTTTACAGGATCTGTTACTGCTGTAAATACTATCGGAATATCTTTAGTAGAATTATATGCCGCTTGAACTGCTGGTGTAGCAATTGCAAAAATCAAATCTTTCTTTGAATCTACAAATTGCTTAGCAATTGTTTGTGCGTTAGCTTGTTCACCCTGAGCATTTTGCTGTTCAATCTTAATATTTTTTCCTTCTTCATATCCTTTTTCTTTTAGTCCGTCAACAAACCCCTTATTAGATGCATCTAAAGCATCATGTTGAACCAATTGAATTACTCCAATATTTTTTACTGCTGATGAAGTTCCCCATTGGTTATTTGAATCTGTCGCACCTTTCCCACATCCTGCAAGAATTCCTCCAACCAAAACTGTGCATAATAGCATCGCTGCTTTCTTTTTTCCTACCATATTTCTATCCTCCTACTATTTGGATATTATCAATTTCCTACTATACTACTTTGTTTAATCCTACAATTAATGTCGCAATTATATAACTATATTTATGCTAATCCATTAAATAAATTGATAATATTTTATAAATCTTTTAAGTTATGATACCATAATTTAATATTCTTGTAAAGACAGGCCACACAAGCCTTAATCTTCTTCTAATCCATTTGTCTAGTTCTGTTAGATTACGCCCAAGCTGGGCACACCAAAAAAGCAGCAAGATTATAAATATTCTTGCTGCTTTCCTTAAATGATAAGATTAATTATATTATTATTTTTGAATCTTTAAAGGTCAAATTTAAAGTTTACAATTAATTTGCTAACCTAAAGATCTTGAAACATTCACTGTAACATAGCTAGATCCAAAGTGTATTTTATAAGTTCCTGTAGTTGTATCGCCTAAGCTAACTAAACCTTTTATATTTGTCTCTATTGGCAAACTTGCGTCATATAATGTTTTTCCATCCACTTCCATTTTGGTTACAGTTTCTTTTATACTTCCAGCTGAAATGGTAACTGTTGGAGGATTATTAGTTTTATCAACCA
The DNA here is from genome assembly GCF_002006495.1 of Clostridium sp. BL-8. Taxonomy (NCBI): domain Bacteria; kingdom Bacillati; phylum Bacillota; class Clostridia; order Eubacteriales; family Clostridiaceae; genus Clostridium; species Clostridium sp. BL-8. Next base: position 47,122 of record NZ_LZZL01000011.1, on the reverse strand, counting down.
CTTCGCCAATTCTATCCTGTAAGTTTTGTTTAAATTGATCATATGTTAATGTACTATTCTTTATTTTTTCTGCTATTGCAGGTGTATTAAAACTTCCATCAACGAAATAATCAGAATTTCCACCATTAGCTACATAATTAGCGTCTGCTTTTGCAAGATAGTCTGTAAGTGATAATCCATCTATACTTAACATTGCAGAATTTGCAACCATCACTTCTTCCGCTTTAGTTAATCTCGCTTCTATTACACTTAAATCTTCATTTTTAGAAGTCTCAAATACAGTTTGTAGAGAATCCAAGTTTGAATTTTTAAGTGTTACCTGTATAGGATTAGCTGTAAGATCTACACTAATATCATTCTTTAATGTAGGATGATTTTCAAAAATACTATTTATTTTATCAGCATAGAGTCCTGAAACTATAGGTGTTATGTCAACATCATTTGTTGAACCGCCGCCTGAATGATGGCCGCCGCCACCGCCGCCACCGCCATTTGATCCACTTCCACTGCTTGATGTATCTGTTCCTGTACTTGTTCCTGTACCAGTTGTAGTATCTACTGGTGCTGAAACTCCAGCAGATGTGAATGACAATGTTGGAGTTGGTAATACATTTCCAATTGCTTCTCCACTAGCTGCAAAAGTATAAGTTACACCATTAATAGTAACACTTCCTGTTTGCATTGCTCCACTTGCTGCTAAATAGTATATCTTTCCATCAACTTGAACTACACCAGTTTGCATTGCTCCTGATGATGCTGCAAAATACCATACTCCATTATCATTTATCCAGCCTGTCTTCATAGCTCCTGATGATTGTAAATAATACCATGTGCTTCCATCTTTAACCCAGCCAGTTTGCATAGCTCCTGATGATTGTAGATAATACCATGTACTTCCATCTTTAACCCAGCCTGTTTTCATTGCTCCTGATGATTCTAAGTAGTACCATGTACCTCCATCATTTACCCAGCCTGTCTTCATATATCCATCTGCATCAAAGTAATACCAAGTATTACCGATACTACTCCAGCCAACAGAATAAGAATTTCCTTCTGTATTCCACCATCCATTAGAATCTTGTCTCCATTCAGCTGATGCGCCTATTGGAGATAATGCTAATACTGAAGCTGCAACTGTTGCTGCTGCAACTACTTTTCTTAATTTTAAACTTAACATTATTATATTGCCCTCCTTAATAATTTTTGCTTTTAGTTATTATGTTAATCTTGATAGCTTATTTTAATGAAACTATTTTACCTGCAATAACTTAGGCCCTATTTTTCTTATTTTCATTCTAGTAAAAATAAACACAAGCATTCCTACAATAAATGTTATAAGACCATATGCTGCTAGAAGTTCTAATAAATATTTTATTGCATAAGAAATAATTTCTTTGAAATAAATTGGCCCAATATTAATCTTTTCATAAAGTTTAAAGATATAAGAACCTGCAAATATTGAAAATAATATCAGTCCTGCTATAAAAAAAGACCTGCTAATCTGCTTTAATGAGTATATAATTTTTTCCTTATTCATTTTAATTAAAATAATAATAAAGATTATAGGTAAAATCATAAACACCCAAAACATTTTATAAACTATTGAGGTAACCTTCGCAATTTTTTCAATTCTGCTATCATTGAACGCTTTGCTTAAGTCTAGTTTTTCAACTTCTTTTTCAATATCATTATCAGCTTCATCAATTAACTTATTTTCTATAATGTCTAATTGGCTTCCAACAGTTTTAGCAGTACTATTTGCACTATTCGTACCATTCTGAGAACCTGACTGGACACTTTCTTCATTATTTTGATCTGCTGAACTGCTCTTACTATCTGATGAGTCACTATTTCCATTTGCTTTACTTTGATTTTCTCCAGAGCTTCCTTTATTACTATTGTTTTCGTCTTTTGCGGTGTCTCCATCAATTGTTATGCCATATCCCGCTAATATTTTTAAAGCCTGCTCTTCAGTTATTCCCTTTTCTTTTGCTTTTTGAATTGCCTGTTCTTCAGTAAGGCCTTTTTGCTTTAACAGTTCTCTTACCTTAGCTTCAGCTTCATCCTTTGACATTAACCTTTCTACTTTTAATGGATCTTGTCCAACTTGAGCTTTAGTTTTAACAACCATCATTTCATCTGCTTTGTATTTATCTATAGCATTTGATGTATTTTGAATATCTATATGACTGTTATAAGACAAATCTCCAGTTGGTTTTATTACACTATTCATTGTAGAATGTATAACGTCTGCAACTCTTTGCTTATATACCTCTGTATCTACTGGCTGTATATTGTTTTTCCCAGTTTTCAGATAATCTATAATTTCTGGAATTGCTGCATCTGATTCTCTTTTTATATCATCTTCTGTTATTATTGATTCTTTAATGTCATAATTAATATTCTTAGCACTTAATGCTGAATCTATTTTACTGTATATTGATTCTTTAACTTGTTCATACGCATTACTTTTTTCAAGTATCTTTGTATATGTATTTCTATTTAATATAACTGCTTGAAAAAATATGCACAATACTGCAAACATTATACTAAGCATTAGCAACACTTCAATAATACATATGCTTTTTTTAGTTGTATTCATGCTAATATATTAATCCTCCTTGATGTTCTAGGAATCTATGTAATTCCTAATTTGCACTAAATAGCTTTTTTAGCATCAGCCTTATCTAAAGTTAAATCCCTTACTTCATCAGTAGACACTGATCAAGTTAAAACTAATGCAAATGCTCCCCTATTGATAATAATCTTTTCATTATTATTCTGACCCCCTTAAATATTCAAAATATCATATAATTAAAGATATCATAATAGATGTATTTTCCTATACAGGAAATTACATCTATATAGTACATACATATACATATAATATAGCATTTTTCCCCTAATTACAATACATTTTCCACCATATTTTGAATTAATACCACATTTTAAACTAAAACAAATTACCTTATATTTATTAATAAATCCGATAATATTCAATAATTTCTTTGAATTTTGTCAAATATAATGGTAAATTATATATATGATTTTAAATTTTATAATATTAGTCCTTAAGTTGGAAACAACTAAATAATACATAACATAGGGAGTGTTAAAATGAAAAGAAATAAACTAAAAAATTTATTTGCTATAATGGCAATCACGCTTGTAACTTCAGTGGCAGTCTTACCAGCAGCTAAGGCTTCAGCCGCATGGCTTCAAGCTGATAATGGTAATTGGAGTTATTCAGAAGGAGATAATTCAGTTTATGGCTGGAAGTCAATTGATGAAAACTGGTACTTCTTCGATACAAATGGATTTATGAAAACTGGCTGGTTAAATGACAATGGCAGCTGGTATTATCTAGCTTCTTCAGGAGCTATGAAAACTGGCTGGATCAATGATGGAGCCTCATGGTACTATTTACAATCATCTGGTGTAATGAAAACTGGCTGGCTTAATGATAACGGAAGCTGGTATTATTTAAATTCAGCTGGTACTATGCAGACTGGATTAACAGCCATCGATGGTAAGACTTATTATTTAAGTGAATCCGGTGCTATGAAAACTGGAAACATTACAATAAATGGTGTAAATTACACTTTTGCTGCAAGTGGAGAAGAAGTAACTTCAACAAATGCTAGCCAAAATTCTACTGCTACAACAACAACTGCTGACTCAACTACTGCTTCAACTACTGACTCTTCAACAACTACTAGCGGAGGCGGCTCTTCAGCAGGAGGATCTGGTGGATCTGGCGGAGCTTCAGGAGGTTCTAATTCAGGTACAAGTACATCATATTATAAGAGCTTATATGGAACTTGGTCTTTAGGTGATTGTGTTTCTTCAAGCATGACTTCAACCACTAAATTCACACCTTCAGATGTAGATAAGGCTACACAGATATACGGTAATGAAGTAACAATCAGCAGTACGGGTGTAAGCATTCCATTATATTCTATTTCTGATATCCAAACTAAAGAAGGAACTATGACTGCCTCAGAATTTAAAAGTAATTACAATAATGTTTCTTTAAGCGATATAGGAATTTCAGGAGACAGTATCAAATACATTAAGGTAACTGGTTCAGGAAAAAATGCAACTATCTTCATAAGTAACAGTAATGATGTATATGTTTTATTCAGCAACTTGCTTTATGAGCTAGAAAAATAGTATCAATATTTTTATTCACATAACTAAAAAATATGCTATTACTGAAAAGTCTCAAAAACTAGGACAAACAGTAATAGCATATTTTTTCTCATACCAACATATATGTTGCAATTAAAAATTTTCAATGTATAAACTACTTATTTTAAAAACATTTGTTATTCCCTTCTTAAAGAATCTACCGGATCTAATTTAGCTGCCTTGTTAGCTGGGAATAATCCAGCCACCATACTTATTGCAACGCTTAATGCAATCCCGAAAATTTTGTAAGAATTCTTTATTAACACCAAATCAATATGAAATAACTTATTGGACATTATATTTATTCCTTTCATAGCAGCTACTGAAAATGCAACTCCAATAACTCCCCCAAAAAGACCAATTAAAAAAGCTTCACAAATAAAAATTCTTCTTACATCCTTACTTCTTGCTCCAATAGCTTTAATTATTCCTATTTCCTTAGTTCTTTCAACTACACTTATGTACATAATAATTATTATCATGATTGCAGAAACCATTAAAGACACCCCGGAAATTCCAGATAGCACATATGTTAAAATGCTTATCATCTCATTAAACATATTTACCATCTCTTCCTCTGATGAGCCCGAATATCCAAGCTCCTTAACTTTGTCCTTAATTGAAGCAGTATATTTATCATTAGTTGTTTTTAGATACATAACATTAGGATTTAATTTATAATTATTAGCTGAATATAAATTCTCCAAATCCGAATAATTCAATAAAACAGATTTCATTATTGCCGTAAGATCTCCGCCTGCAGTAGTATAAATTCCACTTATTACGAAATCCTTAGTCAATACTTTCTGATTCACGAAAATATGTAATGTTGCTGTTTTCCCTATAACGTCTCCTCCAAGCTTATCACTAACAGCCTTATTTACCAATATCTCTCCAGCCTCTGGCAGCTCTCCATCATGAAGATTTGATTTTGTTATGTCTGATGATATAGTCGAAAGTCTCATAATGTTACTTCCACTGCCATTGCAGCTTATAGAATTAGCTCCCATTGAGATTTCAGTAAATCCCTTTTCTGCAGACGCTACATTTTCTATTTCCGATAACTTTTGAATATCCTCGTCTTTAAATGGACTTTGCTTATTTATGTTAGGTTTTTGTATCGTGCCAATATCAAAATCTACTGTTTCTGAATCATCACTAGGCATATTAACTTCTATTACCATTGGATTAACATAGCTGTTCATAGTGTTATTAAAATAAGCCTTAATTCCATTCCCAAAAGAAAGCATTAAAATAAGGCTCATTATTCCTATGCTTGACCCTATAGAAATAAATATATTACGTATTGCTTTTTCCTTCATATTATTAAGAGCTAACTTTACGGAATCTAAAATACTAAGATTTTGTCCTCTTCTTCTAAAATGCTTTTTATCACTGCTTTTAACTTCATCATAACTAATTTCATTTTCTAATTTAAATAAATCCTTATCATCAATAATTTCACCATCTGCTATCTTAATTACTCTACTGGAGCAGGCTGCTATCTTTTCAGAATGGGTAACCATTATTACAAGCTTTCCTCTTTCTGCAATTATCCTCATTATTTCAAGAACCTGCATTGAAGTTTTTGAATCCAAACTGCCTGTTGGTTCATCTGCAATAATTATTTCCGGATCATTAATTAAGGCTCTTGCAATAGCAACTCTTTGCTTTTGCCCTCCAGACAGCTGATTTGGTTTCTTGTAAATATGATCTTTTAAGCCAAGCTCATCTAACATCTTCTCTGCACGCTTAATACGCTCTTTCTTTCTGACATTTGATAAAGTCATAGCCATAGTTACATTATCCAGAATAGATAAATGAGGTATTAAATTAAAACTTTGAAATACAAATCCTATTTTATTTTTCCTATATGTATCCAGTTCTTTCTTTCTTAATTTTTTAATATTTTCTCCATTAACAAACAATTCCCCCCTATAGTTAGAGTCTAGTCCACCTATTATATTCATTAATGTAGATTTTCCACTACCAGATTCTCCAACAATAGATACTAATTCGTTCTTATTAAAATATAAATTTATATTTTTTAACACATGGATCTTTTCATTCCCTTTTGATTTATAATATTTATTAATATCTTTTAGCTCTAATAAGTTCATCTATACTCCCCTTTTGTATATCTTTATTATTAAAATTCAGCATTTAATTTATGCTCTTCTTATAATCACAGCATTCCCCTCAATGCCAGATTATTTTAATTACGTTCTAAGCTTTTTAGAAGCGTATATAGTGTATATTTTATAATAAACAAAATAAAATATTAATAATCCTATTATAGCTCCACTAAAATCAACTAATATATCACTTACCATAGAAGTCCTTCCAGGTACAAAAGACTGATGGAACTCATCGGTAACTGCATAAAACAAACATGTAAATAGTATATAAATCACAGCACCCTTCCCTTTCTTGTTGAAAGAAAATATTGCACTGCTTACAAAAACAGCTAATGTCATGTATAAAAATCCATGAGCATTCTTTCTAACTATATGATCTAATTCACCTAACTTTGCTGATTGTAAATTAGTTGTATTTTTATTAGCTTGTACCACGCTTCCTGTTTCTGTACCTCCATTTGCCTTTTGATCATTATTAGTACTTTTATCTGCCTTTATCTCACTTGTATTCTTATCTTGAGTTTCAGTTTCTATTTTTGATTTTGCATTCTCAATTATTTTAACTACTTTAATGCTCTCCCCATGAGAAACCTGTCCATTATTACTTGACATATAAAATATAAATCCCATCCAAAACAAACATAAAATTATAGTAATTTTCTTCATTCTAATTACCTCTCTAATTTATTTAAATCATAATTTTTTCAATTTTATCTTTTACATTTACTACAAAATAGATTTGTATACTATTATACCCTATGAACTTATCACTTAAAACCAAAAATCATGTTAAAAACATTAATTTAATAAAATTGTCATACTCAGTTAATCAATATGAATATTTTCTTTATTTTTATAAATAAAATTAATATCTAAATTAAGGAATTTTTTTATTATTTTTAAAATATGTATTAATATGGAAAAATTTTCTGGTATAATTTAGTTATTACCTTGAATAATTAGGAGGTGGCTTTATGCACTTTTTTAACATATTAAAAAAGAAGTATGATGAATATGGGTTTGATTCAAAAGGATTTCATAAAAACGGTACACTATATGATGAACGTGGTTTTAATAAGAATGGGCTTCACAAAAACGGCACATTTTTCAATAGCGAAGGGTACAGCAGAGAAGGATATGATAAAAACGGATATGACAAAGATGGCTTTAACAGTGCCGGCTTTGATAAAGATGGATATGATAGAAATGGATTTAACATACTTGGCTATGATAGAAATGGAGACTATCTAGAAATGAGCTACGAATGGAAAAAATCAAGATAATAAAATACAAAAACTTATGCAAATTAGGCGCTATCAAATAAATAACAACTCCACTTGCAATGATATTTATTTTCATGTGCCTTATAAAAATCATCTTCATCTGAATAACTAGAAAAACCATAGAGATTTAAGTTTCTCTATGGTTTTTCTGTTACAAAGCATTATTCTATTCTATCGTGCATGCTCATCGCCAAAAAGCACACTAAATGTCTTTATGATTAAAATTACGTCAATCAAAATATTTCTTTCCCTAACATATTTAATGTCTAATCTCATCCAATCTTCAAAGTCAATATCACTTCGTCCTGATACCTGCCAATAACAGGTTAAACCTGGTTTAACTTTTAATCTTTTAAGCATCCAATCTTCAAAGCACATAACTTCTTTTGGAAGAGATGGCCTCGGCCCTACTAAACTCATGTCTCCTTTTAATATATTAAATAACTGTGGCAGCTCATCTATACTTGTTTTTCTTATAAACTTGCCCACTTTTGTAACTCTAGGATCATCTTTAAGCTTAAACATCGGTCCACTCATCTCATTCTTTTCTTTCAGCTTGTCCTTTAATTCTTCTGCATTTGTTATCATTGACCGAAATTTATACATCTTAAAACTTTTCCCATCCTTCCCAACTCTCTCTTGAGAAAAGATAGAACTGCCTGATGATTCAGCTTTAATCAAAATAGCTACAATTAAAAATATTGGGCTTAAAATTATAAGTCCAATTGCTGAACATATGACATCCATTATTCTCTTAACAAAATCATATAAAATCCAGCTGTTTTCCAGCTGTTCTTCTAGTAAAATCTCCTCCCTATTAACTTGTAGTTGCTGCATATTATTCTCCCCCTTATGAAAGCATTATTAAATGATTATAATAAAAGCTAATACCATAGAACTTTTTTTACATGCAAAAAAACCAACCTTTATATATAAATCATAAAGGTCGGTTGCACTGATAACTCACCATATATAAAGTGCCCAAAATAAAATATATGGATCATAGTTTCCTTAATAAAAAGTCATATTAGATTTTTGCTTATATAAATAATCATTCCATACATAAAATTTACAATTTGTTTATCTATATGATTATAACCTGTAAAATCATACTTAATATTAATTATTTACCAAGGCTATTTTACCATATATATACTCACATGTTAATATATTCAGCACTACAAAAAAATATTAATTTTTTTTTTACTTCTAAAATATCTTTTTAAATACCCGTCAGAAGCTTGTTACTAACCTGCTAAAAATTTATCTTAACTTTTCTATTTCATCAATAGACAATCCAGTTTTACTTGCTATAGTTTCGTTATCTAATACATCTAATAAATTTTCAGCTATTTCAAAAGCTTTTTTCTTTTCTCCATCCTGCATACCTTGCTCTATACCTTTTTGCATTCCTTTTTCTTCAGCTGTTTTCATTTCCGCTATGTAATCTCTAAGTCTTTTCAAATCATTTTCATATATTTCTCTTTCTTCTCTATCTAAGTACATAACATCAAGTTTTTCAACAGCTTTCTTTACGGCTTCATCTACTGCTAATTCTTCTGGAATTCTATTTTTTTCAAGTTCGTATGCTCTATTCAAAAAAACAATCCATCTATCTAATGCCGTTTTTACGTCTTTATAATCCTTTTTAAATTTATTTAATTCTACAAAATGCATTTCAAATACAGTTGATAACTCTTTTTTACTTTTTTCATTGTAAACTTTGTATACATTATGAAATTCCTCTTCATCTAAATAATCAAAATCCAGAATATTTATAGATATAGTTTTTCTCAGCTTATCATAATTATATCCGCCTTCTAACTGATCTGAATATACCTTTGCCCAGTAATAAAATGCTCTCTTCTCATAAAAGAGCTGCTCTGAAAGCTGCATCTCTATATCATACCAAATTCCTCTTTCATCTACTGCTTTTATATCTAGTATGCTCATTTTATCTTTCTTATAATTTGCTATATTATAAGGGTTTTTAAGGTATACATCTTTTATCTGCTGATCTTCTGACAGCATTGAGTTTATAAATGAAATTAAAATGTCTTTATTTTCTTCACTTCCAAATAGCTTTTTAAATGCAAAATCAACCTTTGGATTCAATCTACACACAAGCTTCACTCCCTTTCTAATACATATTCATATTTAACATCGCTTCTATTAATATTATAGCCTATAAATTATTTCATTAAAACAAAATTGCACTAAACTTTCATTTAGTGGGACACCCCCATAATATGCTATTTCACTTTTATCATCAAGGCTGTTCTTTAATTCTTCTGCAAATGTAGATTTTCCACTACCGGATTCTCCAACAATGGATACTAATTCATTTTTTAAATATAAATTTATATTTTTTAACACATGAATATTTTCATTTTCTCTTGATTTGTAATATTTATTAATATCTTTTAACTCTAATAAATTCATCTATACTGCACTTTTGTATACCATATCATTAATATTAATATTTAATTTATAATCTCCTGCTAGTCAATTACATTCTCTTAATTATAAATTGCCCCTAATTACACGCTGCACTCTTTTATTAAGCATCCTAAGCACTCAACTTATTTTTGTAAAAAAAATTTATGGTTTAACTAAACTATTTTTTTGCTATTTTTATTTAACAAAATATTCATTTAGTGCAACGCTTATACTTTGTAAATTCTCACAAGAGTCTGACCCTTTATAAGAAAATCATGTCCCAACCTGCTAACGATAAGATTTTTGTAAAAACAATTTGAATTTTTGGTTATTTGATGGTAATATGGTATTTAGCGAATAATATGTAATTATTTGTATTAAACATTAAGTTATGCATAAAATTACATTTACTATATTCAGTTAATTCTATTAAATTATTGTGGAAAGATATCATGATGTTTTGCACAATTTCTTTTTCTTTTAAATTATACTCTATTTTTGCTTTATCTGCGTATATTACTCACAGGGGGAAACTAAATGGATTCAGAAACAACATCTATTGAAGAAATTTTTCAAATACTTAAAAAGAAATGGAAATTAGTAATTATTTTGCCACTTATAACAACAGCAATATCTATTTTTTATAGTTTTTATATAGTTAAACCACAATATGAAGCTTGCACTAAAGTCTTTGTAGGTAAGGAAACTGCGGACAAAGAAAAGTATGATAATAATGATGTAGAAATGTATCAAAAATTATTAAAAACTTATTCTGAATTAGCAAAAACTAACACTTTAGTTTCAAAAGCGCTAAAAGAACATAACATAGATTTACAATCATCAGCTGTACTTAATACTCTTACAACAATTCCAACGGCAAATACTCAAATACTAGAAATAAGATATATAAATTTAAATAAATCATTAGCTAAAGATACAGTTTCTGCAATAACTGATGAATTTATTAAAGAAACACAGGAGCTTATCCCTGATAGCACCGTGAAAGTAATAGAAGATGTTGTAATATCTGAAACATTGACTAGTTCAAAGAAAAGAATGTATGTAGCTATAGGATTCATAATCGGTCTTATGTTAAGCCTCGGAATTATTTTTTTAATAGAATTTCTTGATTATACATTTAAAGACAAAGAGAAATTAGAAAGAATTGTTCAGCTGCCGACTTTCGGCATAATCCCTGATGACACTAAGGTACGAAAAATAAAAAATCATATAGCGCTTATAGTAGAAAAAAAGCCAAAATCTATTGTGGCAGAAGCTTACAGGACACTAATAACCAATATCCTATATTCTGAATCAGAAAAAACTATCAAAACCATATTAGTTACAAGTTCAAAATTGCAAGAAGGGAAATCAACAGTAGCTGGAAATTTAGCTTTATCTTTTGCTGAAAACGACAAAAAAGTAATAATAGTAGACTGTGATCTTAGAAAGCCTTCTTTACATGAAAAATTTAATATATCTAATACTTCTGGTTTATCTGATGTTATACTAAAAAGAGACTCCTTAGATAATGTAATTCAAAAGCATAACAAAAACCTTTATGTAATCTCTTCTGGGAAATTTACCGAAAAACCAGCAAGTATGTTAGCATCTCAAACAATGGATGATATACTAACTGAATTAAAGCAAAAATACGATATAATCCTGCTAGACAGCCCGCCTGCCCAAGCAGTTACTGATGCCCAAATTCTATCATCAAAAGTAGACTGTACTTTAATTGTAATACGTTCAGGCCTAACAAATGCTAAATCAGTATTAGAAACCAAAAACCTATTAATAAAGGTCAACGGCTTAGTAATTGGAACTGTGTTACATAGAACTGAGTATAATAAGGATACATATTATTATAGAAGTCATGGTTCCAGCAATAAGATTACTAGAAGTCTGCTTGGTTGAATTTCGTGCTTCTGGATCTAAAGAGAATAGCTGTATGAATATAACATTATATTCATACAGCTATTTACTTAAAACAAAAATTGCACTAAATAATTCTTTAGTACAATGCTTGTACTTGTAAAATTTTAGGTCTCTTAGGTGCTGTTGAGGAACTTGTAACTCACTTGAGCCGGTATAAAAAAACTAAATTAGTTTAAAATACTAGATACTAAACAATAATAAGGAGTATTTTGAATGATAAAGAAACAAAAACATAATTTTATGTTAATATTACTTTTCTTATGTATACTAATATTCATCTTCCTCCCTATAAATCTCTGTCTTCCATTGTTAAAATATGCTAGTATTTTCTCAATTTCAGACTCAAGTTCAAATGATAACTCAAACGAAAGTAATTCTACTGAAAAAAGAGCTACTCCATCATATGATAAAATAATAGGCAAAGAAGGATTGTATCATTATAGAGTACTTTTTTGGGTTCCTAAAGAAGCTACAAAATTTATCCCTTATGCTGATACTGGAGTGATAACAGATGTTTCTTCTCATGGATCTATAGAAAAGTGGTCAGTAGAGGAAACTAACACAACTAGCGCTAATGAAAAGCTGATCTTTATTTTTGTTCCTAAAACTTTTGTTTATTTATATGGAAAGGGATTCGAAAAAGTCATTCACTTAAAATACATGTGATTAAAAATAACTTCAAGTTCCTCTTTCAACATTACATAAGATTTAAAGTTCCTTATTTTTAAGTACATCCTCTTAGTTTAATCGTAAACGGTAGACAATAAGTACCTCGCACCAGGTTTAAATTTTTGAGATAATTAATCAAAGCTTTAAAAAACTACAAGTTTTTCAAAGTAACTAAACTAGTTTTTTGGAGGTACTAATGGATAAAACAACTCATGAAATGCGATTAATGTTATTTGTACATATTATCATAGTATTTTTGATAATCACAAGATGTAACATTATTCATCCATTCTTTATTATCTAAATACCATTTAATAGTTTTCTTTATTCCAACTTCAAATGTAGTTTCAGGATACCAGCCTAGCTCTGCTTTTATCTTATCAGGGGCTATTCCATATCTTCTATCATGGCCTTTTCTATCGTCTACATACTTAATTAAATTCTCAGTTACGTTTTTATCAATATTTTCATTTATATATGATATAACTGTTTTTACTATTTGAATATTAGTTCTTTCATTATGCCCGCCGACATTATAAACTTCTCCAAGTCTGCCGCCATTAATAACCATATCAATTGCTTTTGCATGATCTTCTACAAAAAGCCAGTCTCTTATATTCATTCCATCACCATATACAGGTAAATCCTTATGATGCAGACAGTTATTTATTAATAATGGAATTAGCTTTTCAGGAAATTGAAATGGCCCATAGTTATTTGAGCATCTAGTAATGTTTATAGGCATTTTATAAGTATCATAGTAAGCTTTAACCATGAAATCAGAACTTGCTTTACTCGATGAATATGGACTATGAGGATCTAATGGTGTTGTTTCCATAAAGAATCCTTCATCTCCTAAAGAGCCATAAACCTCATCAGTTGATACATGAAGAAACTTAACTCCTTCTTTAAATCCATCTTCTGTTTCCCATGCATTTTTAGCACAATTAAGCATATTAACTGTTCCAAGTACATTAGTACTCACAAATACTTCTGGTTCCTTTATACTTCTATCAACATGAGATTCTGCTGCAAAGTGAACAACATAATCTATATCATTATTTTCAAATAGACTTAAAACCAATTCTTTATCACAAATATCCCCTTGAACAAAGGTATATCTTTCATCATTCTCGATTGATTTAAGATTTTCTAAATTTCCCGCATAAGTTAGTTTATCTAAATTTATTATCTTAATGTCCTTATATTTATTTAACATGTATAAAACAAAGTTTGAGCCTATAAATCCAGCTCCACCTGTAACTAAATATGTTTTCATTATTACAACCCCTTTATTTTACTTATCTAATTTACTTATAAATGATTTTATAGCATCCTTCCAGTCTCTCATTTCATCACCTATAGTATTTCTAAGCATCATATTATCAAGAGATGAATACTCTGGTCTTTTTGCTGGAGTTTTATACTCCTCTGAAGTACAAGGTTTAACTTCACATTTTTCGCCAGATAATTCAATTATCATTTTAGCAAAGTCATACCAGGTGCATTCTCCTTTACCTGTACAATGATATATGCCATACTCTTCTGTTTCTATAAGCTTTAATATATGATAAGCTAAATCATTAGCATGAGTAGGATTACCCCTTTGATCATTAACCACTGTAATCATGTCTTTCTCTTTTCCAAGTCTTCTCATGGTATAAACAAAGTTATGTCCTACATAACCATAAAGCCAAGCTGTTCTTACTATAAAGTACCTTGATGAAAATTCTCTCACATAATTTTCACCTAAAAGCTTAGTCTTTCCGTATACACTATATGGAGCTGTTAAATCATATTCAGTTAATGGTTTATTTCCTACTCCACTAAATACATAATCAGTTGATACCTGCACTAATTTAGCTCCAACTTCCTCTGATGCTATAGCCAAATTTCTAGGACCAATTGAATTAACCTTAAATGCAAAATCTTCATTACTTTCACAGCCATCAACATTTGTTGCTGCTGCACAATTAATTACTACATCAGGTTTTAAATTATTTATTTTATCTTTAACTTGCCCTAAATCAGTTATATCTAATTCATCTACGTCTAATGCTATGACTTCAGATTTTTTTATAGCCTCTGAGACTTCACCTATTTCAGCTTTTCCACTTTTTATTATATCTATAAGTTCATTACCTAATTGACCTTTTGAGCCTGTTATTAATATCTTCATAAATTCATACTCCTTGAAATTTTACAATCTAAAATCTTCATAATCACTTAAATCTAATTCTTTAAGGCTTGGATGATTTTTATCCTTTTCAGATAAAATTATATTTTCTATTCCATCCATTGGCCACTCTATATTAATATCTGAATCATTCCACATAACTCCACCATCATATTCTGGAGCGTAAAAATCCGTACATTTGTAATTAAATACAGCTTCATCTGAAAGAACTAAAAATCCATGAGCAAAACCTTCTGGAATGTAAAATTGTTTTTTATTTTCTTCACTTAAAACAACACCTTCCCACTTACCATAAGTGGGAGATCCTGTTCTTAAATCTACTGCTACATCAAAAACTTGACCTTTAGTCACTCTGACAAGTTTGCCCTGGCTATGTTTTCTTTGAAAATGAAGCCCTCTAAGTACACCTTTGCTAGATCTAGATTCATTATCTTGAACAAAATTCATATTAAGGCCAGCCCCTGAAAAATCCTCCCTATTATAAGTTTCCATAAAATAACCTCTGTTATCTCCGAAAACTTTAGGTTCTATTATATAAACTCCATCTATGCTAGTCTTATTAAAATTAAAATTCCCCATTTTTCTTAACTCCTTATATAATTTTAGTTGATGCAATCTCTGATTTAACCTTTTAAAGTTCCATTTCTTCTACTATATCCATTAAATACTTACCATATCCAGTTTTCATTAATGGTTTAGCAAGTTCAATGACTGCTTCTGAACTTATCCATCCTTTTCTGTAAGAGATTTCTTCAAGGCAAGCTATATATGTTCCCTGAGTATTTTGTACTGCCTCAACAAAATTAGAAGCTTGAAGCATAGATGAATGAGTTCCTGTATCAAGCCATGCCATTCCTCTGCCTAATAATTGAACCTTTAATGTTCCTTCTTCCATATAAACTTTATTTAAATCAGTTATCTCTAACTCACCTCTTGGTGAAGGCACTAACTCTTTAGCTTTTTTAACCACTGAATTATCATAAAAATAAAGGCCTGGCACTGCATATTTTGATTTTGGATTTTCTGGTTTTTCTTCTAAAGATATAACTTTTCCATTATCATCAAATTCAACTACACCAAAAGCCTTTGGGTTCTGAACATAATATCCAAATATACATGCACCACTTTCTAAACTAGCTGCTTTTCTTAAATGTTCTGTAAAGCTTTGTCCATAAAAAATATTATCCCCAAGAACCATTGCTACATTATCATTTCCTATAAACTCTTCCCCAATAATAAATGCTTCCGCAAGACCATTAGGATTTTCCTGAACTGCATATTCAACATTTAAGCCTAATTCTTGTCCATCTTTAAATAGCTCTTTAAAATTAATAATATCTCTTGGTGTAGATATTATTAAAATGTCCCTAATTCCTGCAAGCATCAATACTGACATTGGATAATAAATCATTGGTTTATCATATATTGGAACCATTTGTTTTGACATTGCTTTGGTTACTGGATATAGCCGAGTTCCTGAGCCGCCTGCTAGAATAATACCTTTCACTTTTAAATCCCACCTTCACATCTTTAATCAGAATATTATCATTTTTATTAAATTATTAATACTTATATATGAATTTATCTAAATAGAAGATTCACTATATGTATAGAACTTACTAAATTACAAGGATAAATTCCCAGCATATAAGATATCAATAAAATGTATCTTGCTACTAGTAGCGAAGCTATCTATCAAAAGCACTGTCTGCACCATGTAGCATACGTTCCCAAAGCCATAACATACAACTTTTTCCCACTTACAAGCAATTTGCAATATAAAGTAAAACCCATCATCTTCTGACGCTGATTTGGTAACGAAAATGCAAGCGATAAATTTTAATCGTCTCTAATAGTTTTTACTGAAATTTTATACGATAAATGTAATTATAGCAAATTTATAGATGACAGCAAATAGTATAACCATAACTTCTAAAGTTCTAGCAACGAAATGCCTCACAAGTATATAGATAACTACTGTAAATTATATTAAATGAATTATTGTTTTCGTTATACTTTCCATATATATTTCGACAGTAACATTCACCATTTCGAAAAATAAATTGAATTGTATCCAATAAAAACACACCTATTAAATAGATTTTTTACAATTATTATACTTTCGCTTTCTCCTTTTTTCTAATATATCATACTTTTTTATTATATTTTCTTTGCAATCTAATACAGTAACCTTATTATTAGTATAATAATAAGTAATTTTTATCATAAACTAAATCTTGTGGTACACCTTGACTTTCTCTGGTAAATAGCGCTACAATACTTACATACATTAAAAGTCGGATTGCTAGTATCATTTTCAGCTGTATGCACTATAATCAAATTTCTGTCATTATCAATTGCAATCTGTTGAGAATTAAAATAATTAATCTTTATTATTTTTTTGTAGTATTTTTTTTACTAGAAATTTTGAATCATGATAAAAATCCTCTAAACTAACTTTTGTTCTGCTTAAAATATATACTCTATTTGGTGTATTATACCCAACAGCAATAAATGGTATATTATTTTTTATTCCTATAGTCATCCCCTCACTTTCACCACTCTCATTTACATTAACTACCTTTGTAATATTGCCATTTAGATCCATAACAGTAATCTTATTGTTTGTAAATAGATAAAGTTGGTTCTGATAATAGTCTAAACCTTGAGGAACACCTTGATTGTGTACAGTAAATTGTTTAATAATCGTTCCATCAAATTTACAAATACTAAACGTTGGATCTGCTGTATCGCTGGAAGCAGTATGAAGTATTAATTGATCATTGTCATTATCTATTGCAATCAAAGCAGAATTTCCTAAACTATTATAGTTTAAAGTATTTACTATACTTGGAGTTGTCGCAGTCATATCTATTTCATATATAAAAGTAGGATTTGTACCACCACCATTACAAGCATAAATGTGACCATTAGATTTCCTATAGGCTAAACCTGCGCTATGACCAATTCCTATCTTTTGAGTTTCCTTTATAAAATTTCCATTAGAATCATATTCTCTAATTATTCCTTGTCCCCGCCCCATATCGAAACCAGCATAGAAAACATCATCATTATAAGTTATAGCTTGAAAATTATCTTTTTGCATAATATTAAATGCTAGTTCAAACTTATGGTTACTATTTAAATTTAAATCCAAAGATTTTAATTTTTCTTTTTTGTAGAAATGATAGCCACAACCAAAAACTATTAATAATAAAGTTACAAAAATAAGTATTTTTTTCATTTTATTAATCTCCTTAAAAAATATATTGTATAAATTTTTAAATATAAGCTCATTTGTATCTCTTTATTATTTTAGCTGAGTTTCCACCAAACACAACGCAATCTTCATCAAATGATTTTGTAACAATAACTCCAGCTGCAACTATAATACCTTTTCCTTTTAATTTTACACCAAGTAGAATAGTAACTGATGATCCGACCCATGTATGGTACCCTAAAAGTACTTCACTTTCAACATGATTTTTTTCTGTATTCTTTGTGCTACATGCATTATGACACCATCATTCATGCAATATTTATCGCACTATTCACATTATCAGGACGTATGCAATTATCCTACCTTTTAATATTAAACTATCAGTTTTCCAGTAAATTTAGTTTCATAGTACCAATGTTTTAATCTATTTTTAAATTTATGTAGAAATATATATATTTCCACCAATAATCTTAAGTAATCATTTTAATTTAAAAATATATCACATATTATAAATCTCCCTTGCTAAATAAAATCAATCATACCATAATTCAGCAAAATCGTGTTATTATGCATCAATTTGTTCTTCATCTAATAAATCAATTTTTATAATCACCCAAAGCTTTTAACTATTAATAACCATGTTCAATAAAATTGACTGAACTGTCTATAACAAATGGAACAAATTTATCTTCTTTAGCATTGTTATTATAAAACTTCACTTGCATAACTATATTATCATTATTACCAGTTAAATTACTTATTTTGTGAAACACTGTGTTAAAAGTAAGAATTTGTCCATATGTATTCTTATTATAGCTTTTTTTGCAAAACCTCTTTTATTCATCTCCTTAATATTATTAATTAACTATATATTCTAACTCTACCTATTATCATAATTTTTATCATACAACCCCATCGGATATAGTAGAAATATTTACTACCATGCCCTCTGATGTTTTATTAAATTGTATTGTTATAGCTAATCCATTTGCGGCAAAATTCGCTGTTAGTTACAATTCCAAATTCGAATAATTTTCAATCAAGCGAAATGAAATACCTCCAATATTACCGAACAATATCTTGTTTAGCAAAATATTTATTGATATTTTCTTTTTCCACGCCTTATTATTTTATAATATTCTTTAACTTACCTTTAGACATAATAAATTTAAGTGCCATTAAATTTGTTTCTTCTTTGAGCACACCTAAAATTATTACATATATGATTGATCCAGTTATTCCTTGTGTTACAGTTGTTATAATTTTTGCACCCATATAAATTCCTATAATTTTAACTATAATATACATTATTGTTGATGATATAATATATTTTATTACACTAAAAAAAAACGCCTTTTCATCAATGTTATTCCTTAAAGTAATATATTGAATTAAAGTAACGCTAAATTCAGCAATTACTGTCGATATGCATGTTCCAACTGCTTTGTACTTTGGTATTAATATAAAATTTAATATTACATTTACTATTGCTCCAATAGTTACAGATATAGTGAACTCATTTGTTCTATTTGATGGCAACAGATATTGAGTACCTAAAACATTACTTATTGCTATAAAAAATAAAATTGGTGTTAAAATAATCATCAAATATGAAACAACTCCAAAATCAGGACCAAAAAACCACGGTACAAATTCACTTGATACAGCTGCTAATCCTACTGCCATAGGAATAGATACATATGCAATGCCATTTAAACTTTTGTTCAAATATCTATTCATTTTCTCATTATCACCATTAGCAAATGTATTGCTCATTCTTGGTATCATTACTACTCCAAGTGCAGTTACTAATCCCAATAATAACTTTATTATTTTTTCAGATTGTTCATAAAGTCCAACTTCTCCAGTGTTAGCTAAAATTCCAAGCATTGTTTTATCTAATGCTAAATATATTTGAATTGCTATTTGAGGTATAAATAATTGCAAGGATGGAACAATATGCTTAATTATATCTGAGAATTTTATCCTTATCTTTGAAACTGTTTTAGGAACATACATCCACATTGCTAAATTTCCAAGCAATGTCATAAGTGCATTTATAGTCACATATTTATCTAAATCATCATAACTTTTTACAAATACAAAAATACACGCTACCCCTATTATCTTTACAGCTAAATTCCTCATAACAGTTTTCTTAAAATCCTCCAACCCCATATATAACCAAGATATATCAATAATGGCTGCTATAATGTTCATAGATTGAATTAAATAAATTGATCCATATGTTCTGTTTAATCCAAAAAACACCATGTAACTTAACAGAGCAATACTTGTTGTTATTAGTTTAAGAAGAGTTATAGACCAAAATGTTCTAGACATTTCTTCTTTATCATCTCTTACATAAGCAATCTGCCTATTTCCATATATAGACATTCCAAGTGTACCAAAGATCACAAAATATTGAACGATCGAAAAAGTATAACTATATACTCCTATACCTTGTTTTCCTAACACTCTTGATATATATGGAACTGTTATTAATGGCATAAATAAAGTTACTATTTGAAGTAATAAATTGTACATGAAGTTCTTTGCTATACTTTTGCTCATCTTTAAAGTTCCTTTTCAACACATTTTAAAGCCTGCTCTATGATATTGTGCATATCATAATACTTATACTCAGCTAATCTTCCCCCAAAAATCACATAATTCTCTTTGTTAGCTAATTCTTTGTACTTATTATATATTTCATTGTTTCTTTCATTATTTATAGGATAATATGGTTCATCACCTTTATTCCATTTAGCTGGATATTCTTTAGTTATTACAGTTTTAGGTTGAGTACCATATTCAAAATGTTTATGTTCTATTATTCTTGTATACGGTACTTCGTACTCAGTGTAATTAACTACTGCATTTCCTTGATAATTTTCCTCGTTTAAGATTTCATGTTCAAACTCTAAACTTCTATATTCTAAAGCCCCAAACCTATACTCATAAAATTCATCTATCATACCAGTAAATACTATTTTATTAGCTATACCTTCTAATTCCTCTCTATTTTCAAAGAAATCCGTATTAATCTTTACTTCAATTCCATTAAGCATCTTCTCAATAATCTGTGTATATCCTCCAATTGGAATTCCTTGGTATCTATCGTTAAAATAATTATTATCGTATGTGAAACGTATAGGTAGACGCTTTATAATAAAAGATGGTAACTCCGTCGCTCTCCTTCCCCACTGCTTTTCAGTATAGCCTTTTACAAGCTTCTCATAAATATCTCGGCCTACTAAAGAAATGGCCTGTTCTTCAAGATTCCTTGGTTCTGAAACACCAAATTTTGCTATCTGTTCCCGAATTTTAGTCTTAGCTTCTTCCGGAGTAATAGTCCCCCACATTTTACTGAAGGTGTTCATATTGAACGGCATGTTATACAACTCATTCTTATATCTTGCTACTGGGCTATTTGTATACCTATTAAACTCTGCAAACTGCTTGATATAGTCCCATACTTCCTTATTATTAGTATGAAAAATATGTGCACCATACTGATGGACTTGTATACCTTCTACTTCTTTGCTATAGATATTTCCACAAATATGAGATCGCCTATCAATAACTAGGCACTTCTTACCTTTTTTCTTTGCTTCAAATGCAAAAATAGACCCAAATAGTCCAGATCCTACTATTAAATAATCAAACTTCATGCCCTCACCCCTAATAAATTCTCTTTTATATCACTAACAAATATACTCTCTTCATTATTAATTTTTTCTCTATACTCAGTAAAATCTTCACTACACTCAGTAAACTTCAACATACATTCCAGTATACAATTTTTTATCCTTAAAATATTTTTCTGGGTATCTTCAAATTTATACTTTGAAGGAATTGGAATATCTATATCATTTTTTGCCGCTCCCCGCAACCCAGTAATTATACAACATCCACATATAGCTGCTTCTCTTGGTATTCTATCCTTTCCGGGATGATTGCCAAAGTCAATATACACCTTACTTCTTAACATAACCATTTTCATTTCATCTGCCGTAAAATTCACAAGTGGTATCCAGTTTGCATTAGGCAACGCATCCATAAGCAACTTTGTAAACTCAAAACCTTTCTTAGGATTATACAAAATATTATTATCACGCACTAATACTTTAGATCTTGCAGTAGTGATAAAAGTATTATTTAAGTAATCCGATAAATAGAAAATATTTTCTTTACCAATTTTTCTTTTATTAATAAGATATTGTTTTGCATATTCAGATTGGACAAAATGTTTCCACTTTTTATCAAAAATGCTATTTTTAAAATCTTTAAGTTTTCTATATAATGTATGTAATATTGTCTTTTTTATCTTATTTGCTCCAGGATAATTGTCAACACTTAACCACCAAACAGCTTTGGTAATTTTGCTATATCCATATAATACATCCATTTTTGTTTCTGGAACAATGAGCATATTTTCGCACGAATCATCAATAGAATTAGCAATATTCACGTTGTAATTTTCAAAACTTCTTTTGACAGGGGACCCTTCATACTCTCCTAAGTAATAAATATAGTTTTCAACACCTAATTTCGTAAGATGATAACACAGCTGATGAAGTAACTCCGTACCTCCAGTAGCCGTAGTGGTAGGACATACAATATAATATTTTCTAAACATACTTTAATCTCCTTTAATTAGTTATCTAAAAACATATGGTAAAGTTTCAAATGAATTATTAATCGCAAAAATATATATCCAAAATACAAATAACCATGTAATAAATAACCCGTTTATAAGTACCTTTTGCCAAGGACTTTTTATTAAAAGTGAACCATATAAACCAGGTACAGTAATTAAGTAAAAATATATAAAATAATATGAAATTCTAATTAAGTAGCTAGATACCATTCCTCCTAGCGATGTTATAAATCCTAAAATAGGCAAAAAAGTACTTAAATTCAACTCTAAATTCTTTTTTTGCTTTTTATATGTAAAAATTGATGGAATGAACGATAATAATACCAGCAAAACAGTTTTAATAATACCTATTCCCGCTTCTGAAGTTCTTGCATCTAATCTTAAATAATACTTTTCAGGCAAAAAGTTTGCTGAATACACTAACCACTTAACTACCGAGTCTGCATTAAGCATTACAACAAGTATAGTAAAAGCAACTAATATTTTCATTATAGAAGAACGAAATAACACTTGATATTTTTTTAAAATTAGTAATATTATTACTGGGAAAATTGCAATTGAATGAAATAGACTAGCAATTATTCCCCAAATTATATACTTTTTATATTTTTTATTCTGGAGATACCAGAAAGCAAATAATATCAATGAACATGCAACAAATTGACGCATTAGGCTCAGCGAATAATTATAAAATAGGCAATAATATGACCACATTACTAACCACATTGGTGCATATTTTCTATATCTAAATGCGGTTATATATGTAGGCAATACTACTAATAATTGAAGCACAAATAATACTGTACCAATGTCTGAAGTCATTTTTGACAGAATGTAAACCAATGTCAAATATATTGGTTCTATTCCAATTCCATTTATAAATTCCACTAAAGAATTAGTTTGTTTTGCAATATTATAATATGGTGTTACATACCATGATACATCTGTACCAATTGAATCAGCCCGCAATCCAGCTAGAACACATGGAAACATTATTGCAATAAATGAGCATATAACCATTATTGTCTTGAGGTTTCTTCGTGCTGCACATTCAGCACAATATGTAAAAATCACTGATAATGTAAACATTAAAATATATATCATCTATTTTTTCCTCTTCTTTATTATTAATCATTCACTTTTAACTAATTAGTAAAATGCTGAAAATTAAAATTTTAATCTTTCTACTGTAGATAGTAGCTAATAAATTAAACAAATTATCATTCCGTTTAGTTGTTTACCAATTTTTCAATCATATTCAATAGCGCTTTAGGTGAAAACTCACCAGAATAACCATAATCTACTTTTTCCCGTTTACTTATCCATTCCTTATCTATTTCATCAATATTTGTAAACATTCTTATATAATTTTCATTGTAATACTTAGAATTAATAACATTTTTATTAGTTGTTAATAATTTCTTGTTATAGCAAATTGCTTCTTTAAATCTAAGTGTATTACCAATCTGATTTTCATTAACCAATTCTAATATGCAATTTGAACTTAAAATTTTATTTATGACTGTATTATATGGTAAATATTTATTATATCTAATCTTGTTTGAATATTTCTGTTGCTGCAAATCAACCCCAAATAAATATAATTCACTATTGACATAATTTCTACAAGCTTCAAAAACATTAAGTAATATATTTAATCGATTTTTATTTCTACAATTTCCAACATAAAATAAATCATTTCTCACAATATTATCACAATCATATACTACTTTAGAATAAATATCAAAAAAAATTAAATCAAATTTTTGGCAATCCTTTGGATCAAATGAAAAGCATAAATCAATACAATTCTTTCTAACATACCGGCTAAATTGGTCAACATTTTTAGCAATTCCTAATTTCTCTACTGTATCTGGTAAATATAAAATAACCTTACATCCATATTTTCCTTTGAGATACTTTAAATACTTTGGTGGAAACTTTACATTACTTTGAAAAATAATATATGTATTATCAAATTCGGCAATATCTGATTCTTGAATTGGTAATAACCTTTTCCACACATTTTTAAATGGAAGATTTATTATTGAGTTAATTTTATTACTAAAATGCAATTTATTAAGCATCTTTAATAGTCTATTACTAGTTATAATATTATCAAGGTAAATTATAGCCTCATCGCTAATGTCACTCCATATATTTGAAGACCATGTATCACCTTTTCCGCCATTAATAATAACAAAAAACTTGTTCATTTTACACTTCACCTTTGCGCACATTTTTTATTATCGGTTGATTATTTATAATCTAAACTTTCTTCAAAATTTAAGCAATTCCATTTATAAACTTACACTCTGTTCATTATTCTTGAAATGATTTAGCTTTCTGATAATAAATCTATAGTTCTCTCAATCCCTTGTTTTATGCTATATTTGGCTTTCCAGCCAATCTTCTGGAGTTTTCCGCTATTAAGAACAGCCTTGGTAGCTTTTGAATAACCAGCTCTTTCAGTAGTATCCGGCATTTCAAATACAACTTTCTTTCCAACATAATCAGCAATAAGCTGTGCTAAATCACAAAGTGAAATATCAGATCCTTTATCGGAAATGTTATAAGCCTCACCACGCTTTCCATTAAACAAAGCTGCTAGTATTCCAGACACCGCATCTGCTACATAGCTATACGAATAAAATTGTGTCCCTTCGCTCTTAAGTACAATATCTTCTTTGGCAATACCCTTTTTAATAAACTGCGAAATTGCTTTAGTATCCGATTTCAACATCGTAGGACCATAAGTCCTAGAAAGTCTAGATATGACAATATCTAATTCATGTTGCTTAATAAATGCTTGACAAAGAGCTTCACCAGCCCTTTTACTTTCAGAATAACCAGCACGGAGTGTATTACAGTCAATATATCCGCAATAATCCTCTGTAAACCTCTCGACATCTCCACGATTCTCACCATATACCTCCACAGAAGAAGTAAATATAAATCGTTCAGTTCTATGCGTTGATGCAAACTTCAAAAGATTATATGTTCCAATAATATTTGTTGTAACTGTTCCAATTGGATCGGTAGCATACGCCACAGGATGCGTGTTACTTGCAGCGTGAATAATAAAATCAATATCTTCTAAGTTTTCATTCTTAAAATGCTTATTAATATCCTGTACGATAAAAGAAAATTTATCATCATTCCAGCAATAACCAAACCTATCTTTTGCCTTATCCATATCTCTACCTAAAGCAACAATTGAGCAATTATCACAATATTCTTTATTACGATACATAAGTACATCTATCAAGAAGCTACCAATCATTCCATTTGCTCCTGAAACCATAATAATCTTATTCTTAATCATTTCCCATGGATATGATAATGTAGCTACATACTTAATATCCTCATTATATAAACCATTATCTATTAATTTCATACCGCATCCTCCAAATACTTAACAAATTTTCTTAATCACACTAATACTAGTTAAAATCATTTTACTATTTCAACCAATTATCTTTTTCAGACTTTAAGTACGCTTTAAATAACTCTAAATCATCTTTAGTTGTTAATTTAATATTTTTATCAGAACCAGCCGCAAAATACAAAGTTTCTCCCAAATCCACCATCATTGTATTAGTATATGACGATCCATAAATTCCATTTTTTTCCTCAAACGCCTTCTTATATGCCCATTCTAGTTTTCCAAACTTATAGGCTTGAGGTGTAGATACTCTTCTCAGAGTTTCTCTTGGAATATATTTTTTTGTAGAAATATCATCCTTCATTACAAAAATTTGTTCATTATAAGGAAGCGAAGTCACTGCATTTCCATATTGTCTGCACTTAACAATAACATCAGATAGAACACTCGGCTCAACAAGCGGTCTTATTCCATCATGAATAACTATAATATCTTCATCTCTACACTCATTTTCTAAATTATACACACCATTTCTTATGGATTCCTGTCCAGTACTTCCTCCAGAAACTACCCACTTCAATTTAGTGATATTAAACTGCTTTGCATAAGCCCATAGTATATCGTGCCATCCATCAATACAAACTACTTCAATTGCATCAATCTCTGGATGCTTTTGAAATCCTTCTAAAGTATAAATAATTACGGGCTTATCATATACATTAATAAATTGTTTTGGGATATCTTGTCCCATTCGACTTCCAGAACCCCCAGCTATAATTATCGCTATATTCATAATCGTATCCTCTCTAATTTAATTCTAAAAAGTTTTACCAAACTTCGTAATTTTTTTATAATTTTCATATGGAAATAAATATTCTGATAGTTCTTTTTCTATATATTCAACTTCATCTTTGCATTCCATATATTTGTTATGTAACTGGGTATTTGAAATAGATATTTCTGGTTTAAAGTATTCTTTAGGCATATTATGTGTACCTAAATTCAAAAATGTTGCTATTCTTTTAACAGTATGTTCATAGTTATAGATCAAATCTTCAAACCTAACAAAAATAATATTTTCATTATCAACCCGTTTTTGATGAATTCTTAACTGTCTATAATATTCAACAAACTTTTTGACATCAGTTCTAGGCATAAATCTGGCTTCACCTTTAGCACGTACTGCATATTTTGACACTAAAAATAAATCTCTCGGATCTCTATCCACAACTATTGCTTTTGGGTTATCAAAAAAAGAAAAACTATTTTGAGGAGCATTTCCTTCAAATGGCTGATCCAATACTATAGGCTTGCTTAAATCCGCTCCCATTGCTAATAATAAATTTCTTATGTAGTCTTTTGTTTTCTTATAAAAATCCTCTGGTTCAATGGAAAGATATAATTCACGAGCCGGCCACATATCATAAGTTTTTTTAAAGATTCTTTCATAATTAGGAAATATAATTTTTTTAAATCCTAAATTACACATACTCTTTGGCAAAAATCCCACCTCATAGTCAGCACTCTCAATGCCTTTCCATTTAGCTTGTATCAAACTATCTGCATATTTACGTGATAACTCAATAAACGCCTTTTTAGGCACTGATTTCTTAACAAATGGTGTATATGCATAATTTATTGAATATAAAAATCTTTTAATAGCCATGTCCCCAGAAACGTGTCTTGAATATTGTTTTACTAAATGATACTCCAAATCTTGAAGCCCATCCACTTTATAAGCATACTTAAACTCAGCATCATCATATACTTGCAATCCACTGAACTCCTTTAACAATCCAACTACAGCACTTGAACCAGTAGCTCCATAACCACATACTCCAATAATCATTTTCCCCTCCAAAATCGCTTTATCAATAATAGTAAGCATTTCTAATTTTTATTGTTAGATACTAGCTTAATAAAATTATTGAAATATTTATCTTTATCAAATTGAATGCTAAGTTCATTTCCGACTCTTATCATGTCATTCATTCTTTTTTTATCAGAAAGCAGAACCTCAATATTAACAGCCAACTCATTATCAAGTTTTTCGTCCTTATTTAATATGATTGCACAGTCATTATTAACGTATTCAGGTATTCCTCCTGAATTTGTTGTAATAACAGGCACCCCACAAGCAATCGCTTCCAGAATTGTAAGTCCTGCTGGTTCATCCCACACAGAAGGCAATACCGCAATGTCAGCAGAATTATAATATATGGCAAGTTGATCATTAGGAATATATCCGGTAAAAATAACTTTTCTACCTAATGGTTTTGCTATCTTAAATAATTCTGTTTCGAATGAACTAACCATATCAGTACCAAAATAATAATTTCCAACTATAATTAGTCTCAACTTATCAATATTAATTTTTGTAAATGCCAACAATAGTTCTTTAACCCCCTTTTCCTTGCATAATCTTCCTGCAAATATAATTATTTTCTCATTGTCGTGTATTCCATACTTTTCTCTAATGTTAATATCTTTTCCCCTATTTCTAAATTTGCTGAGATTAATACAGTTTTTTAGCACACGACATCTAATCGGATCATATTCCGGAAATAATTTGCAAAATGAATTATTTATAAATTGACTAATCCCCCATACTTCATCAGTTGCAAGAACTTGCTTTCTACATCCAAATGTACTAGAAACTTCATTGTGAAGATGATACACATATCTTCCTCTATATTTTTTCCAATTTCCGAATAACTTTAGTGTCCAAAATAAAGTAGCTGTATTCTCTATTACTACTTTATCATAGTCATTTGTTTTAAGCTTTTTTGCTACTGCATATATATAGTATATTCTTTGGGCAATAAACCTAAAAGACATATGTTTTCTAAATTTCAAAACTCTGTATGAAATAAAATAAATAAGTTCATCCAATTTTTCTATAATTTTGGGTACTTTAACAAACAAATATCGAGTACATCTATACTTTTTTGATATACTACATGCCTCAATATCATCCATACAATATACATCAATATTAAGTTTATGCAATTGCTGAGTGTATTCATTTTCATCAATAATTGTTTGTATCAAAGTTTCAACTGCTCCACCTTTAACCGGAGGTACCGGAAAATATCCTGATGAAATAATTGCGATTTTTTTCATTATCTCCACTCATTCCTTGTTCATAAATTAAGCTGTATTTTTTACTCATAACATTAGTATTATATTCTTTCATTATATCATCGTAGGCATATTTAATTAAATTTGAATTATAACCGTTCTTAATATCATTTAATGCTTCCACAAACTCTATAATATTATTGCATACAAAACCGTTCATACCATTTTTAATCACATCTCTATTTCCAATTACATTACTAACAACACAAACCTTTTTCATATACATGGACTCTAATAGTGAAATGGGCAACCCCTCCCACAATGATGTTAATATAAATACATCACCCTGCATTGAATATTGCAAAGCCGTCTCTCGATCAACCCATCCAGTAACATCAATATTAGGGCTAGTTAATTTATCTCTTAATTCACCATCACCAATCCATAAAAACCTAATATCAGGTAACTTTTTAGCAATAGAATTAAACTCTTCTGGATTTTTCTGAGAACAAATTCTTCCTAATGTATATACTGTAAATTTACGATTAGTATTATTTATTTTTTGCTTTTCAATTAAACCTTGAAGCACATCAACATTGATTCCATTACTTACATATCTTGCATTTTTAGTTAGTTTTAATGTTTCTTTATGCTCTCCATAACTACAAGAAATAGTCGTACAATATCTTTTCCCTGATAAGATTTCAATAATCTTATATACAGTTCTTTTTAACATTCCACAGTTTTGCATTAAAAAACTATAACCATGAGGAGTATAAAAAATTGGAGTTTTATGTCCATTGAAAGCAAATCGCCCAAGTATACCAGCCTTTGAAGAATGAAGATGTATTATATCAGGTTTAACTTTCTTTGCTATACTTCTAATCTCAAGAAACGCTTTAAAATCTCTGCTAAAATTAATAGTTCTAGTAAAGTTCTTTACTTCAATTAAGTTGATATTTTTATCAAAATACTCTCTATAATCTTCTGGTGTCTGAGGTCGTACAGCGTAAGCTATGTAAACATCATATTCATCACAAAGCTGGTTTGCCAAATCTACTATATAAGTAAATACGCCTCCTCCCATTGCCTCTACAATGTGAAGAATTTTCTTTTTGGGAATATTACTTTCTATTCTATGATGTATATTCATTCTAATTTCCCTATCTTGCATGTTCATCACCAAAAAACACTTTAAATGTCTTTATTATCAACTTCAGATCAAGCAAAGTATTTCTTTCCTTTACATATTTAACGTCCAATTTCATCCATTCTTCAAATCCTATATCACTTCGTCCCAATACCTGCCAGTAACAAGTAAGTCCCGGCTTTACACTAAGCCTCTCAATCATCCATTCTTCGAATTCCAGCACTTCTTTAGGCAGTGATGGCCTCGGACCTACAAGACTCATTTCTCCTTTTAAAACGTTTATTAATTGAGGAAGTTCATCTATGCTTGTCTTTCTAATAAATCTACCAACTTTTGTTACTCTCGGATCTTCTTTCATCTTGAACATGGGTCCATTCATTTCATTTCTGTCATATAGCTCGTCCTTTAAATCATCTGCATTAGCCACCATTGATCTGAACTTATACATAATAAATTTTTTTCCGTTTAACCCTATTCTTTCCTGAGAAAAAATGCAGTTACCTTTCGACTCAAATTTAATTAAAATGGCTGTTACTAAAATTATAGGACTTAAAATTATAAGTCCTATAATCGAACAGATTATATCTATAGTTCTTTTAAAAAAGTAATATCCCGTTCCTATATCTTCACTGCTCTCCTCAAATAAGACTTCATCGCTATCCACTTCCAGTTGCTGCACCTTACTGTCCTCCTTACAAAATACAATACTCTGCACAATTTATATAATAATTCTTATGCAAAAAATATTCATGTATTCCTATTTTTTACTCATATAGGATAAGTAATATTTTATCACCAAATTATTCTTATTGTAGCATATTATTTACATTTTGTTAAGATTTCCTTAAGGTTTCTTTAATAATGTAATCGTTTGTATAGCCTTTAAATAATAAATTTCTTTTTATTTCCTAAGAAATGAGAATATGGATTTTCTTTTTTTAATCTTCTCTCCCTTAAAATCTATCATTTCATTATTTAATAATTTAGCTGAACTGCTTTCAATTATATTTTTATTAACTTCTCCTATGAAAGTTAAAGCTTCCTTAATTCCTGTATTTCTAGTTTCTGCATTATGTGCATCTGAACCAATGAAGTTATAGATATTTTTATCTAAAAATACCTTAGCTGTTTTTCTTGCACTCTCTCCATATTTTCCTTCTATGCTTCCAGCATTCATTTGAAATAAGTAACCTTGATCAATAAAAGCATTAATAAATGCTGGCTTTTCCTTAAAAAATTTATACCTTTCAGGATGTGCTATTATAGGAATTATATCTCTAACTTGAAGTTCATAAAGTATATCAAATGTATTTTCTTCTAACTTATGCATGTCAAATTCAATTAACATATATCTTGAATCATTTATTGTCCCGATATTTCCTTTAACATAATCTTCTATTATTCTTTCAGTAAAATATACTTCCTGTCCGCTATATACTTTTATGTCTATTTCATTATTTTCTAAAATTCCATTAATTTCTTTTACATAACCCTTTACTTCATCAATTCTAGCTTCTCCATACTCAAGGAGATAATGGGGCGTTGCTATGATCTCTTTAGTTCCATTTTCTCTTGCATTTTTTAACATCTTGAGTGTCATTTCCATGTTTTTAGAGCCATCATCAATTGATGGAATTATATGAGAATGAATATCTACTATCATAATTACTCCTTTTTTAAGAATATGCCCAATACATCCTTATGAAGATATATTGAGCATATAATTATATTTGTATATTTAAATTATTTTATTACTTAGTCTTCTTTTCATCATCTTTAGTTCCATAATAGTAATAATACTTTCCTCTTGTATTCTCTACTGCATGCAACACAGTCCCCAATATATTTGCGCCCACTTTATCTAAAAGTCTCTTAGCATCAATTACAGATTCTCTACTTGTTCTTTTTGCTCTTACAACCAGAATAGTTCCATCAGATTTTGTTGAAAGAATTTGTGCATCTGTTACAGCTTGAAGTGGAGCGCTGTCTAGAATAACTATGTCGTATCGTTGTCTTAACGCTTCTATTAATTTAGTCATGCTGCTTGATGATAACATTTCCGATGGATTTGGAGGAATTTTACCTGATGTAAGTATGTCTAGATTATCATTACGCTTTAATACAACATTATCTAATTCTTCTTTTCCTATAAGTACTTCTGATAATCCCTTTAAATTAGATACTTTAAAATTCTTATGTACTGAAGGTTTTCTTAGGTCACAGTCTACTATTATTACTTTTTTCTCATTTTGAGCAAATGATAATGCTAAATTTCCTGAAACTGTTGACTTTCCTTCTGCTGCTTCCGCACTTGTTACAACTATAGTCTTTATCTGTCTATCAAATGATGAATATTGAATATTAGTTCTTAAAGTTCTATATGCTTCAGAAACTATTGATTTAGGCTTCTTTTCAACTACGAATCCCCTATATTGTTGACTTGCTACTGCCTTTTCTAACTTTCTCGCCTTAAACATCTATATCCCCCTAATCTAAATCATCTGGAATTGCACCAATAACAGGCACCTCTAAAATTTGTTCTAACTGTTCCTTTGTTTTAAATGTATTGTCCATAAATTCTAGTAAAAACGCTAGGCCTACACTTACCATTAAGCCAAGTAAAAAAGCAATAGCTATATTTAATTTTTTGTTAGGACTAACTGGCTGCTCAGGCAATTTCACTTGTTCTACTACTTTAACATTACCATTTGGTATAAGCTCTGTAGCTGTCTTTATGAACTGATCAGAAATGGCCTGTAATATCTCTTCACTTTGATTTTTATTTTTACTTACATATTTTATTTCTAATATTTGAGTATTAGCTGTTGGCGTAACTGTCAAATTATCTAAAACATCTTGCGAATTTATGTCCGCTCCTGTTTTTTCTATTGCTTTTTCAACTAAATCATTTGTTTTTACAACCTCTGCATAAGTCTTTAGCAATTGTTGATACATTTGAACATCACTGTTATTATAGCTTTCATCTTTAGAATTTGTATTTTCTTTTCCTATAAAAACTTTTGTATTTGCTTCATATTTTGGTGCAATTATAAAAAAGCTTACAAGTCCAGCTAAGATAGTAGCTGCTAATGTTATAGATATTATCATCTTCCATCTTTTCATTAATATATCTATTATTTCTTCAATTTTAATACTCTCTTCATTTTTTATAATCTCTTCGCTATTCATTCGTCAAACTCTCTCCATATTTATTATATTTTAGATTCACATTTGCCTTCATTAAATATTATTTACAATAATATGATTAGCTGATATATACTTCTAAATTAATTTCCTTCCTCATACTTATCCCCCTAAATTTTAATAACTTGTCTATTTTTTTACCAATTAACATTATATCATAAAACATTTATCTTTTGACAAAAACTCTTGAATTTTAATAAACTTTTTCTACAATTTAATTTCCACAATTTAAATAGTATTGTAGTTCTCCTTTTTCAATCATTCCCTATCTTTACCCACATTTTATATCATAAATACAGTAAAAAAAATTCAGCAGCAAGATTGTTTCTCACTGCTGAATTTTTATTTCATTTTAATTTATCAATAATATTTTCAAATTTTATCCAATTTGTGTTCTATGATTCAATATTTCTCTACTATTTTTTCTACAATTTAAAAAGAAAAATATATTTAAACTCATAATGGTAATGCTCTATGTCCTATTCCTATAACTATTTCATCCAGATGTAATAATCCA
Source organism: Clostridium sp. BL-8 (assembly GCF_002006495.1). Taxonomy (NCBI): domain Bacteria; kingdom Bacillati; phylum Bacillota; class Clostridia; order Eubacteriales; family Clostridiaceae; genus Clostridium; species Clostridium sp. BL-8. The sequence continues at coordinate 13,047 of NZ_LZZL01000011.1, read as the reverse complement.
ATATTTAAAAATATGCATACTGATATATGCTCCCCGCCTCTTGCTATTCCAATCTTACCTCCGACATTCAAGCCATTAGCTCTCTCTGAAATTTGAATTATTGCATCTCTAGTTGCGCCAATGACAGCTCCTTCATGAAGATGTTCTTCTCTTATGAGCTCATTTCTTTTTGCTGCAACTAATGCGCTTTCAAGAATTTTGGATACTGATGAATTAATATTTCCACCTATATTTACGGCCGTTACCTTTATTCCTTTTTCACTATAAAACTTTTTTAAATGTTCTTCTTCATGTCTATCACATATAGCCATTCTAGTAGCAATCTTTGCAACCTTTGTACTATTACTTTCCATAAGCTTTAAGCACCTCCAATTTATTCTTTAAGTATAACACATAAGTTCTCTCTTTATTAATCAATATTATATGCTTCTAATTGTATATATAAAATAAAATTTAGGCACATGAAAATAAAAATAAGGCACACACATAATTAGTGCATACCTTCATATATAACATATTAGTTCTTATTAATAAAAATTTCCCATTTTTCTAAATTTATCATATCTATCTTCTATTAAAGTATTTAAATCTTTTTCTCTTAATTCCTGAAGCGAACTTGCAATTGTCTTCTTAATTGCTTCTGCTGTTTTAATCTGATTTTTATGAGCGCCGCCTCTAGGTTCTTTTATTATATCATCTATTATTCCAAAATCTTTTAAATCTTTAGCTGTAATTTTCATAACTGATGCTGCTTCTTTTGCACGGCTTGCGTCTTTCCATAAAATAGATGCAAATCCTTCTGGTGATAGAACTGAATATATTGAGTGTTCCAACATAAATATTTTATCAGCAACTGCTAAAGCTAGTGCTCCGCCGCTTCCACCTTCACCTGCTAAAATAGATATTATTGGAATCTTTAATCTGCTTAATTCAAAAAGATTATTTGCTATAGCTTGACCTTGCCCTCTTTCTTCTGCCCCAAGCCCAGGAAATGCGCCTGGCGTATCTACAAAACAGATGACAGGTCTCTTAAATTTTTCAGCCTGCTTCATAAGTCTTAATGCTTTTCTATATCCTTCTGGATTTGGCATTCCAAAGTTTCTCTCTATATTTTCAGCTGTGTTGTTTCCTTTTGTAATTGCTATAACTGTAACACTTATATCATTAAATGATGCAATTCCGCCAATTACAGCTTTATCATCTCCAAAGCTTCTATCGCCATGAAATTCAATAAAATCCTTGAAAATAGTTTCAATGTAGAATTTTCCTGTTGGTCTGTCTTTGTGTCTTGCTATTTCAACACTTTCCCATGGTGTTACACTTATTTTTATAAATTCTTTATCCATAACTTCTCACTCCATGTAAAATAAGAATTTTATATATGCATGCTCTCATATTCTTTCTTTCAACAATGCTATCTACAAAACCTTTTTCAAGTAAAAATTCAGCAGTTTGAAAATTATCTGGCAGGCTTTCTTTAATTGTATTTTCAATTACTCTTCTTCCTGCAAATCCAACCAAGGCATTAGGTTCACTTAAAATAATATCGCCTTCCATTGCAAAACTTGCTGTTACACCGCCAGTAGTAGGATCTGTTAATACAGAAATATATAAAAGACCCGCTTCATCATGTTTTGCAAGAGCTGCACTTATTTTAGCCATCTGCATAAGTGAAAAAATTCCTTCCTGCATTCTAGCACCGCCTGAGGTTGTAAAAATTATAACTGGAAGTTTATTTTCTGTAGCATATTCTACAAGTCTTGTAATTTTTTCTCCAACTACAGTACCCATGCTTCCCATCATAAAGAAACTATCCATAATTGCACATGCAACTTCTATTCCATTTACTTTTCCAACTCCAGTAACAACTGCTTCTGTACTGTCTGTCTTAGTGCTTTTTAATTTTTCTTCATAACCTTTGAATTCCAATGGATTAGTAGTTTTTAAATCTTTCAAAAATTCCTTAAAAGTATCCTTATCAAAGAATATCTTTATTCTTTCTTTTGCATTCATTCTAAAATGATGGCCACAATTAGTACAAACATGCTTAGAGTTTTCTAAGTCCTCAGCATAAATCATAGTATTACATTTATCACATTTTATCCACATTCCTGATGGTATATTCGGTTTTTCTTGTTGTATGTCATTCCTAATAACTGAGCTTTTGATGGTTGCATATTGTGGTTTTTTTATAAATAAATCTTTAAGAGACATCCTTCTTCACCATCTTTTCCGCTAAAAATGAGGTATCATAATCACCTTCTAAGAATTCTTTAGTTTCAAGTATTGATAATTCAAAATTAATATTGGTCTTTACTCCGCCTACTGCAAATTCTGATAATGCTCTGTTCATTTTAACTATTGCTTCATCTCTATTATTGCCAAAAGTTATTAATTTAGCTATCATCGAATCATAACAATGTGGAATTTTATATCCGCAGAATATTGCTGAATCAATTCTTACTCCCATACCACCTGGAACACAAAGTTCATTTATTACTCCTGGACATGGTCTAAAATCGTGTTCTGGATCTTCTGCATTAACTCTACATTCTATTGCATGACCTTTAATTTTTATATCTTCTTGAGTAAAATTCAACTTTTCTCCTGATGCTATTTTTAATTGTTCTTTTACTAAATCTATTCCTGTAATCATTTCAGTAATTGGATGTTCTACTTGAATTCTTGTATTCATCTCCATAAAATAGAAGTTATTATCTCTATCAAATAGAAATTCTATAGTTCCTGCATTTTTGTAGTTTACTGCACTAGCTGCTTTCTTTGCAATCTCACCCATCTTGGCTCTTAACTCTTCTGTTAATACATTTGATGGTGCTTCCTCTAAAACTTTTTGGTTCTTTCTCTGCATTGAACATTCTCTCTCACATAAATGTACCACATTTCCGTGTTCATCAGCTAATATTTGGAATTCAATATGCTTTGGCTTTTGAACGAATTTCTCTATATATAAAGAATCATCTCCAAAGCAGGCTCTTGCTTCTGCTTTAGCAGTCTTGAAGCCCATTAAAAATTCTTCATCATTGGTTGCGATTCTTATTCCCTTTCCACCGCCCCCTGCTGATGCTTTTATCATTATTGGATAACCAATACCTTTAGCAATTTCTAAAGCATGATCTTCATTTATTATTTCACCTTCGTAACCAGGAACTACTGGTACTCCTGAAGCTTTCATAATCTCTCTTGCTTTAGCCTTGTTTCCCATGAGCTCAATTGTTTCATAGTCAGGTCCTATAAATTTAATATTGCATTGCTTACACATCTTTGCAAACTTTGGATTTTCTGATAAAAAACCAAAACCAGGATGTATGGCATCAGCACCTGTTAAAACACAAGCGCTTAAAATGTTTGTTATGTTTAAATAACTATCCTTTGGCATTGCAGACCCAATACATACAGCTTCATCTGCTAGCTGAGTATGAAGCGCTTCTTTATCTATTTCAGAATAAACAGCAACTGTGCTTATCCCCATTTCTCTACATGCTCTTATTATTCTAACTGCGATTTCGCCTCTATTTGCAATTAGCACTTTCTTTAACATTCCTATCACCTACCCTATAGCGAAAAGTATTTCTGCTTCGCAAACTGTCTTCCCATCAACTGATGCTACTCCATGACCTATTCCTATAGAACCTTTAATCTTTATAATTTCGCAGTATAAATCCAGCTTATCTCCTGGTACTACCTTATTCTTAAATCTTACTTTATTGGTTCCTGCAAATAATGGAGTCTTACCTTTAAATTGTTCCATAGAAAGAAGTGCAACCGCACCAGCTTGAGCTAACGCTTCAACTTGAAGTACTCCCGGCATAATTGGCTCTTCAGGATAATGGCCTTGAAAGAACGCTTCATTAGCAGATACATTTTTGTATCCTCTTACAAATTTTTTTTCATTTACATCCATTTCTGTTACTCTATCTATTAATAACATAGGATATCTATGAGGTATAATTTTTTTTATCTCATTTATATCAAGCACTTCCTATACCTCCTTAATCTTGAATAATGGCTGACCATATTCTACCATATCCCCGTCATTAACTAAACGCTCAACAATTGTTCCGTTAAATTCGCTTTCTATTTCATTCATAAGTTTCATTGCTTCAATAATACAAATAACCTTTCCCTTAGAAACTGTACCTCCAATTTCTACGAAAGGTTTGCTTTCTGGTGAAGCTGAAGAATAAAATGTTCCTACCATAGGAGCAGTTATAACGCTTATGTCTTTATCATCTATAACTGTTTCTTTTTCAGTAACCACAATTTCTTCTTTTTCTACAACTGTATTTTCTACTTTTTCTTTTGAAATAACAGGACTGCTTGATGTACCTACTAAACTACTTGTATTATCAGTCACTCCTCTTACTAATGATTTATCCATCTTAATATGATCATTACCACTTTGAAGCTCAAAAAATGCTAAGCTTGAAGAATCCACCAACTTAATAAGCTCTTTAATCTTTTCAAATTCCATAAAAATATCCTCCTCTAAATAATTACCTAAAGCAATAAATATGCCAAATAATTTCATGCCATATTATGGAGATAATATTTCATAAATAAATACTATCTCCTTTCTGGCATAAAATTTATGTAACATTTTAATAAGTAATAATTATTAATTTTATAATTTCTAAAAGAAAATTTCAAATTTTGCATTTTGTCCTTAAAATTTCCTCCTTGAAATTTCCCCATTAACTTATTATAAACTGTTAACTATAATTTGTTAACTAAATAAACTATTTCCACTTCTTTAAAAGTAAAGTTGCATTATGTCCGCCAAACCCTAATGAATTAGAAAGTGTATATTCTAACTCCTGCTTTCTTCCAACATTAGGAACATAATCTAAATCTAATTCTTCATCTTTTGTTTCATACCCAATCGTAGGCGGAATAAATCCTTCCTGAAGAGCCTTAGCACATGCTATTGCTTCAATTGCTCCAGCAGCTCCAAGTAAATGTCCTGTCATAGATTTTGTTGACGATATAGGAACATTATAAGCCTCTTCTTTAAAAACTTTCTTAATTGCAAATGTTTCAAACTTATCATTTAATTCTGTTGAAGTTCCATGAGCATTAATATATGAAACATCTGAAGGTTTAATTCCTGCTTCTTCTATAGCATCCTTCATAGCTCTTGCAGCACCTTCTCCTTCTGGATCTGGTGAAGTAATGTGATATGCATCACAAGTCGAACCATAACCAACTACTTCTGCTATTATATTTGCACCTCTTGCCTCTGCATGTTCTAAAGATTCAAGTATTACAACACCTGCACCTTCTGCAATGACAAAGCCTCCTCTGTTTTTATCAAAAGGTGTGGAAGCCTTTGAAGGATCATTACTAGTATTTAAAGCTTTCATGCTGTTAAAGCCTGTAACTCCAAGTCTAGTTATAGGGGCTTCTGCTCCACCTGCAAGCATTACATCCGCATAACCATGTTTTATAGTTCTAAATGCATCACCAATATTATTTGTTCCTGTTGCACATGCAGTTACTGCTGATGTACATGGCCCTTTAAGTCCGTATTTAATCGCAACATTTCCTGCTCCAAGGTTTACTATTGCCATTGGAACAAAAAATGGAGATACTCTCCTTGACTTTCCAGTTGCAAGTTTGCTGCATTCATCTTCTATTGTCTGGAACCCACCGATTCCTGATCCTAACATTACACCAAATCTATCTAGATTTTCTTTTTCTAAATCTATTCCTGAATCTTTTATTGCCTCATCTGATGCTACTAATGCAAATTGTGCAAATCTATCTAATCTCTTTGACTCTTTTTTACCTATTAAAGTCTCAGGATCAAACCCCTTTACTTCTGCAGCAATCTTCACATCTACTAAGTCTTGATCTATTAAAGTTATAAAATCTATTCCTGATTTTCCATTTCTTGCATTATTCCAAAATGAATTAACATCATTTCCTATAGGAGTTAAAGCTCCCATCCCCGTTATAACAACTCTTCTTTCCATAAATTAATTCTTCCTCCGTTACATTAACATTCCGCCATCAACTTGAATCACTTGGCCTGTAACATAATTTGCACCTTCGCTGGCTAAAAATGCTACAGCTTCCGCCACATCATTTGCTGTTCCAAGTCTTTTAAGCGGTATGTTTTTCTTCATTTCTTCTTTATATTTTTCTCCTAAAGCTTCTGTCATATCTGTTTCAATATATCCTGGCGCAACTGCATTTACAGTAATCCCTCTAGAACCAACTTCTTTTGCAAGAGATTTAGTCATTCCAATTACTCCTGCTTTTGATGCAGCATAATTAACTTGCCCTGCATTACCTGTAATTCCAACTACTGAAGAAAGATTTATTATCTTTCCTTGTTTTTGTTTTATCATAATTGGAGTTATTGCCTTTAAACAATTAAATACACCTTTTAAATTTACATCAATAACGCTATCGAAATCTTCTTCCTTCATTCTAAGTAGCAATCCATCTTTTGTAATTCCTGCATTATTTACCATGATATCTATTGTTCCAAATTTTTCTTTAGCAGACGCTACAATGTTTTCTACTTCTTCTGACTTAGAAATATCTCCTTTTATACATAAGGTTTCAACGCCCATGCCTTTTATTTCATTTTCAACGTCTAAAGCTTCTTTTTCATTACTTCTATAATTTATAACGATATTAGCTCCAAGAGAAGCAAGTTTTAAAGCTATTGCTCTTCCTATTCCTCTTGATGCACCTGTAATAATAGCACATTTTCCTTTTAACATAAAAATCCCCTTTCGACAGTTTACAGTTTACAATGATTAGTTCACAGTTTCGGAACAAATCCCAAAGGAATTTGAAAAATGTATTTTAGAACTCCGCCACTGTGTTCTTCCTTCAACTGTAAATTATTAACTGTTAACTGAATTAATTGTGTTTTTTAATGATTCCATATCTTCTACATTTAAAAGTGCTGCATCCTTATCTATTTTCTTAACGAAGCCTCTAAGTGCTTTTCCTGGACCTACTTCAATAAATGTATCTACGCCTTTATCTATCATGTCTCTTATAGTCTTTTCAAAAAGTACAGACGTTCTTATATGTCTCTTTAATAATTCCTTAATATCGTCGCCTTCTTCATAAGGTAATCCCTTAACATTTGAATATACTACCTTATTAAACTTCTTAATGTCAACTGTCTTTATAGTATTATAGAATTCTTCACTTGCAGATTCAAGAAGTGAGCTGTGGAATGGTCCACTGACTTTAAGCGCTTTTCCAAGGCCTCCTAATTCTTTTGCAATTTTAACTGCTTCATCTATCGCATTATTTTCACCTGAAATAACTACTTGCCCTGGGCAATTATAATTAGCACCTTCTACTACACCAAAAGCGCTGGCTCTATTTAATAGTTCCTTTAGTTTTTCATCATCTAATTTTAATATAGCTGCCATTTTACCTAGTCCCTTTGGTAAAGCGCTGCCCATGATTCTTCCTCTTTCTTTTATAAGTAATAATCCTTCTTCTAATGAAAGAGCTCCTCCATAAATTAGCGACCCATATTCTCCTAAGCTAAGACCTGCAGTATAATCTGCTTCAATTCCGTTTATCTCTAAGGCTTTTAATGCAATAAGAGATGCTACAAGAATAGTTGGCTGAGCATTTTCAGTTGCTGTTAGCAGTTCCTCTGGCCCCTCAAACATCATTTTTTTGATAGGCATATTTAAGATTTGTTCACTGCGCTCTAAAAGCTCGTTACATTCTGGTATATTTTCACAAAGTTCTTTTGCCATTCCAATAGTTTGAGCCCCTTGGCCTGGAAAAAGAAATGCGGTTTTCTTACTATTCATGTTTCCCTCCAAATTTTCCAAATAATCCTTCTGCTTCACTAAATAGTTCTTCAATTATTTCTTTACATGTTTGCTCTTTACAAATAAGTCCTGCAATTTGTCCTGACATAAGTGATCCATTATCTACATCACCTTCAACTGCTTTTCTTAATGCACCTACACCGATTTTTTCTATTTCTTCAATTGGTGCTCCATCTTTTTCTAATTGTAAATAAGTTCTTGCAAGCTTATTTCTAAGTACTCTAACTGGATGTCCTGTGCCTCTTCCTGTCACTTCTGTATCTCTATCTTTTGCTGCTAATACTTTATCTTTATAATTTTGATGTATTGTACATTCTTTAGCAACTAAGAATCTTGTTCCAATCTGAATACCTTCAGCTCCTAGCATGAATGACGCTGCAACTCCTCTTCCATCACCAATTCCGCCTGCAGCTATCACTGGTATTTCAACTGCATCAACTACTTGTGGAACTAATGCCATTGTAGTCACTTCTCCTACATGTCCGCCTGATTCAGTTCCTTCTGCTATAATTGCATCTGCGCCTGCTTTTTCCATTCTCTTAGCTAAAGCAACTGAAGCAACTACTGGTATAACTTTTATGCCATGAGATTTCCACTTTTCCATGTACTTTCCTGGGCTGCCTGCACCTGTTGTAACAACTGGTACGCCTTCTTCACATACAAGTTCTGCTATTTCTTCAGCATTTTCTGACATTAGCATTATGTTTACTCCAAATGGTTTATCCGTCATCTTTTTAGTTTTTTGTATTTGCTCTCTTACCCACTCAGTTGGTGCTGCTCCTGTTATTATTCCAAGGCCGCCTGCCTCACTTACTGCTGAAGCCAAAGAAGCATCTGCAATTCTTGCCATAGCTCCTTGAAATATTGGATATTTTATCTTTAACAGTTCACACACTCTATTTTTTTCCACAATAAATTCCTCCTGCCATTATCAGCTCAAAATTATTTTTTATTATGCCTCTTAATATAATAAATGGGATAATTTCTTTATTTGCATTAACTTTGAATACATTATAAACAAAATAGCCTAGATAAATAATTTTACTACATATATCATATAATTATCAATTACATTAAAAAAAATTAAAAATAAGTTCACATCTATAAATTGCTTTGTTTTACCTATTTCCTATAATATTTATCTATGTATTACTAAACTTCAATCTTGAAATTTTTGTCTTCCCATCAAATCAAACAAGTTCTTACCACTCAATTAAAGTGGAAGCATATGTTAATCCTCCGCCAAATGCAACTAAAATAATTTTATCACCTTTATTAATCAAATTCTTTTCATACATTTCATTTAATACAATAGGTACTGATCCTGCTGAAGTATTCCCAACTCTATCTAGATTTAAATAAAACTTTTCTTCATCTAGTCCTAATTTCCCAGCTGCTGATTTTATAATTCTGTAATTAGCTTGATGTGGTACTATATATTTAATTTCATCTAATGAAAAATCTGTATCTTTTAATATTTCATTGACTGCTTCTACTATTACTGTAGTTGCAAACTTAAATACTTCCCTTCCATTCATTTTAATTATTCTTTCTTTTATTTTTCCTTCCTTAGTAAAAGGCGTATTAAAATCAGCTCCACCTATAGTTAATGATTCTCCCTTTGCTCCATTAGCTCTTAAATATGATTTTATAATTCCTTGTGATCCATCTTCTTCCTGCTTAAGTACAGCAGCACCGCCACCATCACCAAAAAGAATACATGTACCCCTATCTGACCAGTCCATTACCTTTGAAAGAACTTCTGCTCCAACTACAAGTGCATTTTTATAATTCATAGATTTCATCATTGACTTTGCTATTTCAAGCCCATACAAAAAGCCAGAACAAGCAACATTTATATCAAAACAAGCTGCTCTATCTGCTTTTAATTTACTTTGAATTATACATGCAACAGATGGTATGAATGCATCCGGTGAAACTGTCGCTACTATTATAAGGTCTATGTCTTCAGCTTTTAAACCAGCTCTTTCAAGAGCTATTTTTGATGATTCAAATGCAATATCTGATGTGTCTTCCCCCTCTGATATTCTTCTCTCTCTAATTCCTGTTCTTTCAATTATCCATTCATTATTTGTTTCAACAAACTCACTTATTTTATCATTTGTAACTACTAGAGATGGTAAATATGCGCCAATTCCTGCGATTTTAATATTACTCATATTGTTCTCCTTTATTATTCCAGTTTATATTTTTCTTTAAAAAAGTCATTTAATTTATTTAAAGAAGAAATTAAGATTTTTTCCTCCTCTAAGCTTAAGCCTTCTATTGCATTATTTATCATTTTTTTGTGAAATCTCTGATGAAGTTTATAAGCCATTATACCTTTCTCAGTTAATTTAACCAAGACAACTCTTTTGTCTTCTTCTATTCTTTTCCTTTCAACATAGCCTTTTTTAATTAATTTATTTATAGCAGTTGTTAAGGTACTTACAGTAATTTTTAACTTTTGAGCTACCTCTGACATTGTGCTTTCGTTATACATCCCAATAACCTCCATTGTATGAACTTCTGTTATTGAAATATCTGAAAGTATACCATTTTTTAAGCTTTGTTCTTCAATTTGTAAGACATCATTAAATAACTGCACCAAAATCTCATTGATCATTGTAGTTGATTTGTTCATTCACTTACACTCTCCACTTTGGTATCTAAGAATCATTTTAAAATTGAAAATTATATCATACATCTATAAAAATGAAAAAATTGTTAATTTCTACCCATTTAAAACCTTATTAAAAGGCTATACAAAATGCATAGCATCAATAAATATTTTTTAATATGTTTTAGTATTCTATAAACAAAATAATGTGGCTATTTATTCTTCAAAAGTCTGATAATTCAAAAACTTTCGGCATCAAATAGTTTGATAATCAAAATATACTATACTAAAAATTCATTGTCAAATAATTCTCATTTTTTTCCACATTATGTAGATGCTTTAATTTTAACATTTTATATGCTATAATTAATTAATTATATCTAAATATTAATTTTTAACATAGGAGGTGTATAACATCATGACTAGAAAACTAATTTTAGCTGCAGTTATAGCATTAAGTATCGTAATGGTTTCATGCAGCACAAAGCCTAAAGATGCTGTGAGCTCCAACAACAATCCTGATACTACTACTGTAGAACAAAACAAAGACAGCAGCAGTTCTTCTGAAACAGCAAATAATAAATCTAGTGAAGATGCAAAGGTAAATAAGATAAAGCTTTCTATATACAGTATAGATGAAAATTCTTTAGAACCTAACGAATCAAGTACTATTGAAGTAGATCAGAACTTAAGTTTAGAGGATAAATTAAAGCAATTATGCACAACATTGTCAGAAAAGAAATTTGACAACTTGTCACTTGAAGTTAAATCAATAGATACTGTTAATGGCAAAAAAGTAGCTACCATTAACTTAACTGATGCTAATAATAAAAAGTGGTCACAAAAATTCCAAGGTTCTACTGGCGGCGCAGTTACAACTAATACTTTAATTGAAAACTTTCTTCAGTCAAGCAACAAGTCCAGAGGTGAATGGATTGACGGCGTAAAATTCCTATATAACAATGAAAAAATAGAGTATGAACATGCATCAGATTTATCTGATATTCAATATAGAAATTAAGATTAGACAATGTGGTAACTTACGAAATCACATACATTTTTATTCCACAGGCTTTTCAAAAAACATATTTTAGAAATCCCCTTTAGGGGATTTCTTCTTTTATTCATAACTTATATAATTCATAACTCAAATATGTGCTCTATTTGCTTATACTCCTTAAGTTCTCTTATTGGATCTAATTCCTTATCTTTCTTCATATAATCTATAAAGAAGTCATTTAATTCTATGCTCTTTTCTACATCTTCCAATGCCTTTAGATTTTCTTTTATGTTTACATAAAAACAAGCCCTATTATAATACAGAAAGCTTTCTTCCTCATTTTCTTTTATTCCTTCACTTATTATTTCTATAGCCTTTCTAAAATCTCCATGTTCTTTATATATAATGGATAGATTTAAAAAACTATAGGGATACTTAGGATTTTCTTCAACGGACTTATTGTAATATTCTTTACTTTCCTCTATTTGCCCAAGCTTATTTAATATTACCCCTTTATTGAATAGAATCTTATAGTTTTTATCATCGATTTCTAAGGCCATATTTATATACTCCAAGGCTTCTGCATTTCTATTTAATTCTTCTAATATACAGGCTATGTTTGCATATGCCCAGACTTCCTTCGGGTTTATTTCTATAGCCTTTTTATAATAATTAATGGCTTCATCTTTCTCATCAAATTCATCATATATATTAGCTAAAAAGAAATAAGCTTTATCATAATTAGGGTTCTTTTCTATAGCTTTTTCATAGTATTTCTTTGCTTTCCCAAGTTCTTCATTATCATCATAAATTATTGCCAAGCCGTAATATGCTCTGGCCTCCTCCGCATCTTTCTTTAACACTTCAAAATACTTCTGCTTAGCTTCTGGTATTAAACCTATCTCATGATATATCAATGCCATATCTATTAACAATTCTATATCTTCTTTTCCGACATTAAGAGAATATGCTTTTTTATAGAATTTAAGAGCCTTTAATAAATTCTTTTCCGATCTCAAGATTCTTGCCATATTTAAATAATTATTATACAAATAATTTTTGCTTTCCATATTTAATCTTCATCCTTGTTATATTTTTTAATTTGCTTAATATGCTTATTCTATCATTATATCACCAATAGAGTAAAAGCGCTTAATTGTGAGAATATAGCTAATTATACAGCTACTTGAGAATACAATTTTTCATATTTCTTCATTACTATGTGAAATGTTAAAATTCATTATTAACTGTATAAAACGCATAATATTAATAATTAAAGATAAATTATATTCCAAATTTCTTTCATTCCTTATTTTATATGTTTTATACTATAGCTAAATATTTTTTACAATTTATTCACAGTTTATTTACACATAATTCAATAAATTTATGTAAAAATTAAAGTAATCATCTGTTAAAATTAACCTAATTTTAACAGATGATTACCTCAATAAATTATTTTAAAATATATACATTCAACCATAATTATCAAATATACATTGTAACTTTTCAATTGTAATGTATATTAGTAACCATCAAATAAATAACAAGTCCACTTGCAAGGCTATTTTGGACTCGTTATTTATTTT